>JBKHDT010000005.1:0-71074 GCA_046541195.1 Halothiobacillaceae bacterium
ACAAAGGCCAATCCCTTGCCGAAGATGGCGCGAATGGGGAGGGTCAGCCCGGCGGCCTTGGCCTTTTGACGAATGCGGCTGAGTATCACATCAATGCGATGCGTGTCGGCAAGCGCCTCCTCTGGAAAGATCTGTCGATGCAGCGACTCCTTGGAAATAACGGTGCCAGGCTGTTTGACAAGGTATTCAATCAGGGTGTATTCCCGCGCAGTCAAGTCCAGCCAGTTGCCGGTGGGACTGTGCAGGCACTGCAAGGCAGGATCCAGCCGCCAAGGGATTGCTGTGTGGTGCGTCATGAGCACGCCTTGGCTGGACATGCGCCACCATAGTCTTTGGATGGTGGCGGTCAGTTCCTTGAGATTGACGGGCTTGACCAAGTAGTGGTCCACCCCCTCTTCCAGGGCCCGTAGCCGGTCTTGGAGCTCCCCGCGCGCCGTCACTGCGATTATGCCGCACCGACTGTGCTTGCGGAGATGGTCAATGACTTCCAAGCCATCCTCGCCCGGCAGTGTGAGATCCACCAGCACGATATCCGCCACTTGGGTAAGCAAGGTTTTGTAGAAGGCTTCAGCGCTCTCGGCGGACCAAGTTGAGTACCCCCGGAGTTGCAGATAATCCTGAACCTCTTCGCGCAGGTCGTGATTGTCTTCAATCAGGGCCAGTGTGGGCAGTGATGTTGTCATCTCGAAGGTTCAGTCATGAATTTGGCAGTGGTGATTGGAGTGTTTTCGGCAGGGTAAACACTAAAACGGTACCCTCTGGCTCTTCGGATCGGAGGGTCAGGTCACCGTTGTGCTGTCGGGCAATCAGGCGCGCAATATATAAGCCGAGACCGGCGCCAGAGGCGGACATTGGCTCTTGCGCCTGAGTTCCGCGAACGTAGGGTTCGAAAATGCGGGACTGCAGTTCCGGCGGGATGGCCGGTCCCCCGTTGATGACGGCCAGCCGCCAGTAGGATCCGCTCTTGTCCAGGCGCAGGGCAATCTCGCCTGGTGGGCTGTATTTCAGGGCGTTATCGATGACATTGGAAAAGGCGATGCGCA
Organism: Halothiobacillaceae bacterium; assembly: GCA_046541195.1. Lineage (GTDB taxonomy): Bacteria > Pseudomonadota > Gammaproteobacteria > Halothiobacillales > Halothiobacillaceae > JBKHDT01. The sequence continues at coordinate 1,044 of JBKHDT010000005.1, forward strand.
ACAGGTCCTCATCGGCTAACAGTCTCGCGGCCCGGTCGCCGGAATCCGTTGGCTGTTCCTGTCCACTGAGCCACCAGCGAAAACGATGTTTGTCCTCATAAGCCAAACTGTCAATGACGTCCTGAAGCAACGCCACCAAGTCTACGGGCCGAACATCCGCCAGATCCAATTGGCTTTCCAGCCGGGCCTGCGCCAAAAAGTTTTCAGTCAATTGGTTGAGTCGGTCCACAGCTTTTTGGATTTTCTGCAGCCGGCGTTGTTCGCTACCCGGCTTTTGAGGCAGCGCGGCGGCAAGATTGGTTGCCGAGGCAGATATCACCGCCAAGGGTGTGCGGAGTTCATGGGAGATCATTCCCAAAAACTGTCGTTGACGTGCGCCGGCTTGCTGCTCTTGTCTCAGGGCTCGCTCCAATGACTCCCGGTTACGCTTCTCGCGGTTTTCCAACCACACGCGATAAATCGATATTCCGGTAACCAACAGCATCAGCACAATCAGAAGGTATTGCCAAAGCAGATAAATTTCCTGATGCAGGGGCATGACGCCCAGAACCGTCAACAATGAAAGGCTGGTGGCGAGACTGAGCAGCAGGTAGGCCAGGGTGACCAACCCGTAGGTCAGGCCCTGCCGACGCCACAACAGCAACCCCGCGATCACCAGGGGAATGACCAAGAGATGGGAAAGCAGCATGGTGAAGCTGATTGCCGGGCCAAAGAATGACAGCGGTATGCCCAACATGCTCAGCAGCATCAGGGCCATGGCCGCCTGTATCCAGCGGTCAAGGCGGGGGAAGTTTTCCTTGAGATGCAGGGCTTCGCGAATGACTAGAATGATTAGAAAGCTGGTGACAAACACGCTGAGGCTGGTCAGGTGGTCGGCCACCCAGGGATGATGGCGGAATACCAACCAGCCCAGCATACCCTGTACGCTAGCGACCAACAGGTAACTAAGCGAAAACAAACTAACTGCCAGCATGGTGCGCGAACCCATGACCAGTGTAACGGCTACCGCAAATAGTGTGGAAAGCAGGGCCATGCCGAAGTAAAAGCCCCAGTAGGCGGCATCCTTGAGGGCTTGGGAAGTAAACCCAGCCGGGGTGAATAGCCGCCCTTCCAGCAGGACGCTGCTGGTGGTCTGTAGCCGGATAAATACTTCCAGGGGTTCCGGGCCTTGCTGCCGCAAAGCAAAGACAGGTAGCCTTGCGTCAATCGACCGGTCCGTTGCGGGAAAATGGTCTCCAAGGGTTTCTTGCCGCCACGCCTCCGTGCTGCCGAGAGAACGTTGGTAGACTGTCACGCTGTCCAGGAAAGGAGGGAACAGCTCCAGCCATAGTTCTCCGTTGTCGAACCACTTTGCAGGTAGCGTCAGGCGAAGCCAGAAGGTTGCTTGCCTGTAGCCTTCTGCCAGCGGTCTGCTGCGACTTTCGAAGACGTTTGACGGAAGCTTGGCCGCTTGCTCAATGGTCAAGGTTCCATCCGAGTCCACGAAAAGATCGTAGGGCGCGTCAGCACCCAGACGCAAAGGTGCGTTGGCAAATAGGGAGTGGCTCCAGGCCAACATGCAAATGAAAACGAAAGGCAGAAGCCGTGCCCGATGACGGGCCGATGACTTTTTTCCGCATTTTCCCGGAATCATTGAATAATCCGCCCAGGCGAAAGCCTTCATGATATACCCGCCATCAAGATGGATGTCACGCGGCTTCCGGGAATCGATCGACACGAGCCACCCCGGATTTTAGCGCATACGCCAAAAGCGGTACCAGTCGCTCTTGGGTTCGCATTACAGTGATTCAGTCTTATGCAGATGCCCGGCAAAACCGCGTCAACCGGGCGGGCCGGGTCGCCCGGGTACTTTCGTGTTGGCGCCGCTGTCAGGGTGGCGCCTCGCCGGTTCCCGGGTGCCGAGATGAACGGGAGGACTGCCGGGCGTCTCGCGGACGACGGCTCCGCCGCACGATGATCGCGGGAGTTCACGCACCTTTCGGGTGAAGCAATGCGCAAATCAATTCACGTGCTGGGGATTGACGTCGGCACGTCCGGTATTCGGGTGGCGGGGCTGGATGAGTCGGGTGTCCCGCGGGGGTTCTGGCAGGCACCGCTGCCTGCCCCATCGGTCGATGGTCCCCGCGTGGCGCAGGACCCGGCGATCTGGGCGCAGTGCCTCGATGCGCTGGTTGTCCAGGTGGTTGCGGACGCGGACCTGTCGGCTCTGGCGGCGGTTGCTCTGGATGGCACCTCCGGGACGGTGCTTGTGGCGGATGCCGGCTCGGGCGCTGCGCATGGCATGGCGCTGATGTACAACGACCGCCGGGCGACGACCGAGGCGGCGCGGATCGCGGCCGGCGCGCCGCCGGAGAGCGGCGCGCACGGAGCCAGCTCGTCGCTGGCCAAGTGGCTGTGGCTTTCGGGGCAGGCAGGCTTGCCGGCCGGGGCGGTACCGGCGCATCAGGCCGACTGGCTGCTCGGACGCTGGCTGGTGCCGGACGGACGGGTGCACAGTGACCAGAACAATGCCCTGAAGCTTGGTTATGACCCGGTGCAGCGCGTCTGGCCCGAGTGGCTGGATGCGTTCCTGCCCCCGCAACGGCGCCCGCTGGTCCACGAACCGGGCGCGGTCGTTGGGCCCATGGCTGACTCGGTGGCCCGGCGGCTGGGGTTGCCTGCGGGCGTGTCTCTGGTGGCCGGGACGACCGACAGCATTGCCGGTGTCTACGCCCTGAACGTGCAGGCGCCGGGCGAGGCGGTGACCAGCCTGGGCAGCACGCTGGCGGTCAAGCTGGTCAGCGACCGACCGGTTTTCGACCCGGCGATGGGCATCTACAGCCATCGCTTCGGGGCGCGGTTTCTTGTTGGCGGGGCCTCGAACACCGGGGGCGCGGTGCTTCGGCGCTTCTTCGACACGGGCGCCCTGGCCGCGCTCAGCGACCGGATCGATCCGCGCCGCGCCAGTTGCCTGGATTACTACCCGCTCGAGACGCCGGGCGAGCGCTTCCCGGTGGCGGACCCGGATCTGCCGCCGCGGCTCTCGCCGCGTCCGCGCGACGAGGTCCGGTTTCTGCACGGAATGCTGGAATCCATGGCCCGCATCGAGCGCCTGGGCTACCGGCGCCTTGCCGCGCTGGGCGCACCGATGGTCCGGCAGGTGTTCACCACCGGTGGCGGGGCGGCCAATCCGGCCTGGACGGCGATCCGTGCGCGGGTGCTGGGTGTTCCGGTTCATGCCGCGCCCGAGGTCCAGGCGGCCCTCGGCACGGCGCGGCTGGCCCTGCGGGCGGTCAGCGCCCGTTGAGGTACTCGTCCGGCGGGTCCTGGTCCTCGGGCAGCAGGGTCATCAACTGCTCAAGCGGGATCTTGTCCAGGATGACCAGCTCGTAACCCAGGGCGATGTAATCGTTGATTGCCGCCGGGCCGGACTCGGCGACCACCACCGCGTCGATGAAATCCTCCGGGGGGACGCCCCGCCAGGAGGCATGGGTGTTGCAGACATAGACCGAGGCCCCCAGCGCCGCCAGGTCGTCCACCATGGCCTGAGCCGCCCGGTGTTCGGCCCGGGCGTCGCGGGTCAGCTGGAACTGCTCGCGTCCGTGGGTGACCACGGCGACGGGTAAATCGGGATAGCGGTCCTGCAACCGGGGAATCTGTTCAAGCAGCCAGGGAAAATGCTTGTCCAGCGCATCCTCGTCCCAGGCCTCGATATCGAAGACGACGCCAGCCGGCGGTTCGTCGCTTTGCAGCAGTTTCTCGATCTCGCCTGCCGGGTCCGGAAAGATGTGACGCGGTTCGGTTGCGTTGGCAGCGCCGGTCAGCGCGAATGCCAGGAGCAGGCAGCCGGTGATCAGGATTTTCATGGCGCACCTCCGGTGTTCTGTTCGCCTGAACTGCGCGAAGTGCACAGCTCCTTTTCTTGAGTGTAGTGCTCGGAAAAGCGCGCTGCAGGCCTTTTCGCGCGCTTTCCCGCAGTTTTTGTTGCATCGGCCGGCATTGTCCGATAGCGTCAGGAGCCACGACTGGGGGTGTCGTGCCACCTGTGGCACGGCTGAGAAAGACCCTTGGAACCTGACCCGGATCATGCCGGCGTAGGGAAGTCGATCCGCTCGGGGCGCCCTGTGTCCGCCCCCGGTGCTCGCCTGCTCCCGCGCCGTGCCCCACGAGCCCAGGAGCGAGACTGATGAGCGCCATTCCCGAAGATTTCCTGCAGAAGACGGCCGCGCTTTCCGCGGAAGTCACCCAGCCCTTTGCATCCTCCGGCAAGTTCTACGAGACCGGCTCCCGAGAGGATATCCGCGTGCCGATGCGCGAGATCCGCCAGACACCGACCCGCCTGAACGGCGGTATCGAGCCGAATCCGCCGGTCTACGTCTACGATACCTCCGGCCCCTACACCGACCCGGAGGTCGAGATCGATCTGCTCAGGGGCTTGCCGGCATTGCGGGCCCGGTGGATCGAGGAGCGCGGGGATACCGAACTGCTCGACGGGCTCAGTTCCGAGTACGGTCGCCAGCGAGCCGGGGACCCGGCGCTCTCGGGGTTGCGGTTTGGCCACCTGCGTCGGCCGCGTCGTGCCCGCTTTGGCCACAACGTGACCCAGATGCATTACGCGAAGCGGGGCATCGTCACGCCGGAGATGGAATTCATTGCCATCCGCGAAAACAACCGCTTGCAGGCGATGCGCGCGGACCCGCGCTATGCCGCGCTGCTCAAGCAGCACGCGGGCCAGTCTTTCGGGGCGGCCATTCCCGACGAGATCACCCCCGAGTTCGTGCGCGACGAGGTGGCCCGCGGTCGGGCGATCATCCCCAGCAATATCAATCACCCGGAAAGCGAGCCGATGATCATTGGCCGCAATTTCCGGGTGAAGATCAACGGCAACCTCGGCAATTCGGCCGTGACTTCCGGCATCGCCGAGGAAGTCGAGAAGATGGTCTGGGGCATCCGCTGGGGTGCCGACACCATCATGGATCTGTCCACCGGCAAGAATATCCATGAAACCCGCGAGTGGATCCTGCGCAATGCGCCGGTGCCCATCGGCACCGTGCCGCTGTACCAGGCGCTGGAGAAGGTCAACGGCAAGGCCGAGGAACTGACCTGGGAAATCTTCCGCGACACCCTGATCGAGCAGGCCGAGCAGGGGGTGGATTACTTCACCATTCACGCGGGCGTACGTCTGGCCTATGTGCCGATGACCGCCGATCGGCTCACCGGCATTGTCAGTCGCGGCGGCTCGATCATGGCCAAGTGGTGCCTGGCGCATCACCAGGAAAGCTTCCTCTACACTCATTTCGAGGAAATCTGCGAGATCATGAAGGCCTATGACGTGGCTTTCTCACTGGGGGATGGTCTGCGCCCCGGCTGCCTGGCCGATGCCAATGACCGTGCCCAGTTTGCCGAGCTCGAAACCCTTGGCGAACTGACGAAGATTGCCTGGTCGCACGACGTGCAGGTGATGATCGAAGGCCCCGGCCACGTGCCGATGCAGATGATCAAGGAAAACATGGACAAGGAACTGGCCGACTGCTTCGAGGCGCCGTTCTACACCCTGGGGCCGCTGACCACCGACATCGGGCCTGGCTACGATCACATCACCTCCGGCATCGGTGCGGCACAGATTGGCTGGTACGGCACCGCGATGCTCTGTTACGTCACCCCCAAGGAGCACCTGGGCCTGCCGGAGAAGGCCGACGTGCGCGAGGGCATCATTACCTACAAGATTGCCGCCCACGCCGCGGATCTGGCCAAGGGTTTTCCGGGCGCCCAGGTGCGCGACAACGCGTTGTCGAAGGCGCGGTTCGAATTCCGGTGGGAGGACCAGTTCAACCTCGGTCTGGATCCCGAGCGCGCCCGGGAATACCACGATGCGACCCTGCCGCAGGAAAACGCCAAGGTGGCGCATTTTTGCTCCATGTGCGGCCCGCACTTCTGCTCGATGAAGATCACTCAGGACGTGCGCGAGTACGCTGCCAGCCTGGGTGTCACCGAGCTTGAGGCACTGGAAGCGGGCATGGCCGAGAAGTCGCGGGAATTCCGGGAGCGCGGGGCGCAGGTCTACCATCCGCGCTGAAAAACGGGCCCCGGCACGGGGTCTGGTCGGGCCATCCGGATGATCGGTCGGCGCGCCCGCGTCCCGGGCGGGCCGTTTCAGTTCGGCTGGCTGCCGCTGCCCAGGGTGAAGCGCATGGACAGGTCGATTGCCCGGACGTGCTTGGTGAGCGCACCGATGGAAATGGCGTCCACCCCGGCCTCCGCGATCGCCCGGACATTCTCCAGCGTGATATTGCCCGAGGCTTCGAGCATGGCGCGAGCGCCATTGACGTCGACCGCCTCGCGCAGCTGTTCCAGGGTGAAGTTGTCCAGCAGGATGCGATCAACCCCCAGGTCGAGAGCCGTTTTGAGCTCGTCGATCGACTCGACCTCGACCTGCACGGGAATGTCGCGCGGCTGACGCCGCGCCGCGAGTACGGCCTGTTCAAGCGAACCGGTCGCCAGGATGTGGTTTTCCTTGACGAGAATCGCGTCGAACAGACCCATGCGGTGATTGCAGCCTCCCCCCATGCGGACGGCGTATTTCTGTGCCTTGCGCAGCCCCGGCAGGGTCTTGCGGGTGTCGAGGATGCGCACACCCGTGCCCGCGACCGCGTCCACGTAGCGTCGGGTGACGGTCGCGGTCGCGCTGAGCGTCTGCAGGAAGTTGATGGCCGTGCGCTCGGCGGTCAGCAGCGCACGCGCCGGACCTTCGAAGGTCGCAATCCGCGCCCCGGCCTGCACCGCCTCGCCGTCGTCGGCATGCCAGTCCATCCGGATGGCGGCGGACACCCGCTTGAGTGCCGCCTCGGCCCAGGGGCGGCCTGCCAGGATGCAGTCTTCCCGGGCGATCAGCGCCGCTTCGGCGGGGACATCGGGGGGGATCAGCTTGGCCGACCGGTCCCCCGAACCGATGTCTTCCTCAAGGGCACGGGTAACATTTTCTGCGATCGTCGCGGCATCGATCATGAGGGTGTTCCGTGGGCGCTTGTGACAGGCCGAAGAATTCTGCGTAGGCTGGTGATCGAATGCAAGCGCCGATGGCCGTCAGGCTGCCGGAAACCGGTGCACGCTGTCGCGTGGATACGACCGGCGGCGATATTTGTCATATTGTCACATTCAGGTCATCAGAATTGATTGCAATGCACAGCTGACTCGCGCCGGTCCCCCGACTGAAACCGGGTCGAGCGACGCTGCCGCGCATTGGCCCATCCCGGTCGGATGGCATTCAGGTAACCGCAAGCGAAGGGTAAAGCTGCACATGTCGACCAAGACAATTCTGATCGTCGAAGACGAAAAGCCGATTCGTGAAATGGTGGCCTTCGCGCTGGGCCGCGCGGGCTACGAGCTGGTCGAAGCCGGGGACGTGGCCGAGGCCTACGAGCAGATGGCACAGAAGCTGCCGGACCTGATTCTGCTTGACTGGATGCTGCCCGGGGCGACCGGCATCGAGCTGGCCCGGCGGCTCAAGCGCGACGAGCTGACCCGGGAGGTGCCGATCGTGATGCTGACGGCCCGTGGCGAGGAGGAAGACAAGGTCAGCGGCCTGGAGGCCGGTGCCGACGACTACGTGACCAAGCCCTTCTCCCCCCGCGAGCTCATCGCGCGGATCAAGGCGGTGCTGCGGCGCGTCTCGCCTGATGACGAGGGGGGCAGCATCGAGATCAACGGGCTGGTGCTTGACCCGGAAAGTCATCGGGTGATGGCCGGCAACGAGTCGATTGACATGGGACCGACCGAATTCCGGCTGCTGGAATTCTTCATGACCCACCCCGAGCGCGTGTATTCGCGCACCCAGCTGCTCGACCGCATCTGGGGCCGCAACGCTTACGTGGAGGAACGGACGGTCGATGTGCATATCCTGCGTCTGCGCAAGGCGCTGTCGGCCCAGGGGTACGATGCCATGATCCAGACCGTGCGCGGCGTGGGCTACCGCTTCTCGGCCCAGGTATGAGTCCGCCGGCGGTCACCGCGTGTCGGCGGCGGGACGCTTTTTCGGGTTTCGGGATTCCTCGCCCCGCCGGCTGGCCGAAGGGGAGGCGCTGAGTGATTGACCGCTCGCTGAAGCGCTGGCGCGAGGAGATGGCCGTCTTCGCGGTGCCGATGCTGGTTGCGGTGCTGGCCGGGGCCCTCAGTGGCCTGTGGTGCTGGTCGCTGCTCGCGGGATTCGCGATCTACATGCTCAGCCTGATCGGTCGACTGACCCGGCTTCTGCGTGCATCCCGCCAGCGGGTGTTCGCCGTGCCGGTTCTCGGGCTGCCGGGTCTGGTTCAGGATCGCTTCCGACGGGCCAGGACTGCCTGGTTCAAGCGTCAGCGACGCCTTATCCGGCTGCTTCGTCGCTACCATCACTCTGCAATGGCCGTGCCTGATGCCACCGTGGTGCTCGGGGTTGATTACCGGATCGAGTGGATGAACCGGGCCGCGCAGTCCCTGCTGGGCCTCGGTGTCCGGGACCATGGCCTGCGGATCGACAACCTCATCCGGCAGCCGAGCTTCGTCACCTGGCTGGCCGACGCGCCGCTGAAACAGCCGCTGGAAATCGTCGCGCCAGGTGACGAACAGCGCAGCCTGAGCCTGCGGATGGAGGCCTATGGAGATGATCGCTATCTGCTGATCGGGCGTGACGTGACCGCCATCCACCGGCTGCAGGAGGTGCGGCAGGATTTTGTGGCAAACGTCTCTCACGAACTGCGCACGCCGCTGACGGTCCTGTCCGGCTACATCGAAACCCTCCAGGACATGCACGAGCCTCAGGACGAGGCCATGAGCCGGATACTGCACAGCATGGACCAGCAGGGCGACCGGATGCGGCGGATCGTGGAGGACCTGTTGCTGCTTTCGCGCCTCGAGACCTCGACGCCCAGCGATGAGTACTTCGAGCGCATCGAGATGCCTCAGATGCTCGATGGCGTCCTGGTGGATGCGGAGATCCTGTCCGGCGACGATGCCCACCAGTTCCACGCCGATATTGACCGATCGCTGAACCTGCATGCCATCACCCGCGAGATCTACAGCGCGCTTTCCAACCTGGTGTTCAACGCCGTCAAGTACACGCCGGCCGGTGGCCGCATCGACGTGCGCTGGTACCGCAATGCCGATGGTGCCGCGGTGTTCGAGGTGGAGGACACGGGTATCGGGATCGACCCGCGCCACATTCCCCGTCTCACGGAGCGCTTCTACCGGGTCGATGTGGGCCGCTCCCGGGCGCGCGGCGGCACCGGGCTTGGGCTGGCGATCGTCAAGCATGTGCTGATCCGTCATCATGCGCCGCTGCATATCGAAAGCGAGCTGGGCCGGGGCAGCCTGTTCCGCGTGACTTTTCCCCCTTCCCTGGTGCTGCTGACCTGATGAGTCGCCTGCCTTGGCGCCGCGGCGCTTCGTTGCATTGGCCGCAAGCTTGCGTCATCTTGGGCGGCTGTCATCTTCCACTCGATTCGGAGACGCGACCGTGAGCGAATTCTGGGACCAGAAATACGACTGCGTGGATTATTTCTACGGCACGCGCCCCAATGCCTTCCTGACAGGGCAGGCGAGTCGCCTGCCGGCGGGCGCCCGGGTGCTGGTGACCGGTGACGGGGAGGGTCGAAACGGAGTCTGGCTGGCGACCCGGGGCCTTGACGTGGTGAGTGTGGACTACTCGAGCCGGGGCCTGGAAAAGGCCGCTCGGCTGGCCGAGGCTCAGGGGGTGCACGTCGCGCACCGTCTTGCGGATCTTACCGGCTGGGACTGGCCTCGCGCGGAATTCGACGCGGTGGTGACGATTTTCCTGCACTTTCCGCCCGAGCTGAGAAAGTCTGTCCATGACGGGATGCAGGGGGCGCTGCGCCCCGGCGGGCTGCTGATCGGCGAACTGTTTCATCCCGATCAGCTGGGGCACCCGAGCGGCGGGCCGAAGGTCACCGAAATGCTCGTGACCGCCGAGGACGTCCGGGCCGACTTTCCACGGCTTGAATGGCTGCTGCTGGAGGAAACCGGGACCGAGCTGGACGAGGGGCCGGGGCATCAGGGTCCGGGAGTCGTCACACGCTTTGTGGGTCGTCGCAACGACTGAGCCGGCCCGGCAATTCGATACCGCAAGCGGGGCTGGTCACGAGTTCGACTTCGGGCGGGAGGCTGGCTTCCGCTTCCGGCTGGCCGACCGCGCCGGGCGGCGGGTCTGACTGCCTCGGGCGATTGCGGGGACTTCAATGAGCCGGTACTGACCCGGCGCCAGGCCGTCGATCGTCCATTCCCCGATCTGCGTGCGCAGCAGCCTGAGGGTCGGAAAGCCCACGGCGGCGGTCATCCGGCGCACCTGGCGGTTGCGTCCTTCGGCAATGGTCATTTCAAGCCAGGAGGTCGGCACGGTCTTGCGGTAGCGCACCGGCGGGTCGCGGGGCCAGAGCCAGCCGGGTTCGCTGACCGGGCGCACGCCAGCCGGTCGTGTTGGTCCATCCTTCAGCGTGACGCCCCGGGCCAGTGCCTGCAGCGCCTCCGGGGTGATTGCGCCCTCCACCTGCACCAGGTAGGTTTTCGGCTGCCTGAACTTCGGGTTGGAAATGCGCGCCTGCCAGGCCCCGTCATCGGTCAGCACCACCAGCCCTTCGCTGTCCCGGTCCAGTCGGCCGGCCGGGTAGACGCCGGGGATCGGACAGAAATCCGCCAGAGTGCGCCGCCCTTCGCCATCGGTGAACTGGCAGAGCACGTCGAAGGGCTTGTTGAGCAGGACCAGCCGGGCCATCGGCGCGCCGTCAGGCCGGCTGCGCCTGCGCACAGGCGGCTTGCCAGCGTCGCCTGCGGCTGGCATCGATGCGCGCCTCGCGCAGCAGGCGCTCAAGCGCCTCCGGGTCGGCGGGACGCCAGCTGCGTGATCCTGCCGTCAGGGGCAGATCCTGCACGATCCCGGTCAGGCGCCGGGCGAGGCGGACGGTCTGCTCGTGTTCGATCAGGAGCTTCTGGGCACGGGGTGCGCCGCGAAACTTCATGCCGTAAACCGCGTTCAGGTTGCCATAGATCCCGTCGAGATCGACATGCTTGCGCAGCAGGCGTGCGGCAATGCGCGGGCCGATGCCGGGCACGCCGGGGATATTGTCCGAGGCGTCTCCCGTCAGTGCCAGCCAGTCGGGGATCTGTTCCGGGCGGACGCCGAAATGCCGCTCGATGTCCCCATGCTCCAGGATCCGGTTCCTGCCCGGGTTCCACCAGCGATCTCCCGGCGCAAGCAACTGCGCCAGGTCCTTGTCGCCGGTCAGGATCGTCAGTTGGTGGCCCCCGGATCGCAGTTCACGCGCGAGGGTGCCGATCACGTCATCCGCCTCGTAACCGGGATGGTCGAGCACGGGCAGTCCCGCGGCCTCGGCCAGCGCGCGGCATCGGGAAAACTGCTCGACCAGCAGGGGCGGTGGCGGCGGACGGTGGGCCTTGTACCCGGGATAGATCGCCTGTCGGAAGCCGCGGTTGCAGGGGGCATCAAAGGCGCAGATCACGGTCAGTTCGCCGTCGTCGCTCCGTTGCAGGGATTCGAGCAGTTCAAGCAGGAAATCCGCAAAGCCGTGAAGCGCGTTGACCGGGTGGCCCCGGTCGTCGGTCATGGCCTGCGGCCACAGGTGAAAGGCGCGAAAGATGTGTGCGTGGCTGTCGATCAGCCAGGCGCGTTTGTCTTGGTTCATGGGCATCGTTACCATCTCGACCGAACAACGCATTCAGGCTGTCCGCCCGATGAACTTCTCCGGACATGCGCCCGCTCGTGCGTGAAGCGGCGCCCGGCTTGGGCGTGGCCCTGCCGCAGAGGCTCTTTGAGTGCATGCAAGGCACTTGCCCCCGGACAGGGTGTGACCACGTTTGTGAAATATCCGGACTACACAACCGCGATCATGTGGATGGCATGACATGTGGCCGGTAGGGTGCGCGCGCCACGCCCGTATCCGCGGCTGCCCTGGCCACGGCCGCCGGAATGCGCTCGATCAGCCGCGGATCGAAGGGTTTCGGGATCAGGTACTCGCGGCCGAAGGACAATTCATCAAGGTCATAGGCCTTGAGTACCGAAGCCGGTACCGGTTCCCGCGCCAGCGCCGCCAGCGCCTCGACCGTGGCGATCAGCATCCGCTCGTTGATCTCGCTGGCGCGGCAGTCCAGCGCACCGCGGAACAGGAAGGGAAAGCCCAGGACATTGTTGACCTGGTTGGGATAGTCGCTGCGCCCGGTGGCGATGATGACGTCGGGGCGGGTCTGCCGTGCCAGCGCCGGCCGGATTTCCGGGTCCGGGTTGGAGAGCGCGAACACGATCGGATCGGCCGCCATGCTGTTGAGCATCTCGGGGCTCAGCAGATCCGGGCCGGACAGGCCGATGAATACGTCGGCACCACGGCAGGCATCCGCCAGCGTGCGCAGCTCGGTATCGATGGCAAAGGCCTGCTTGTACTCGTTCAGGTCTTCGCGACCGGCATGGATCACGCCCTTGCGGTCGATCAGGTAGAGGTTCTCGCGCCTCGCGCCCATCGCCAGCAGCAGGTTCATGGAGGCAATGCCGGCGGCACCGGCGCCCACGCACACGATGCGGACCGCCTCCAGGCGCTTGTCCGCCAGCGTCAGGGCATTGAGCAGGCCGGCGGCAACGATGACCGCCGTGCCATGCTGGTCATCATGGAATACCGGAATGTCCAGTGCTTCCTTGAGGGCTTTCTCGACCTCAAAGCACTTGGGTGCCGCAATGTCTTCCAGATTGATGCCCCCGAAGGTGCCGCCGATCCGGCGCACGGTCTCGATGAAGTCCGGCGCATCCGGCGCATCGACCTCGATATCGAACACGTCGATGTCCGCGAAGCGCTTGAACAGCACCCCCTTGCCTTCCATCACCGGCTTGCTGGCCAGCGGCCCCAGATTGCCCAGACCGAGAATCGCGCTGCCATCGGAAATCACCGCCACCAGGTTGCCCTTGCCAGTGTAGCGGTAGGCATTTTCGGGGTCGGCGGCAATCTCGCGCACCGGCTCGGCCACGCCGGGTGAATAGGCCAGTGCCAGATCCCGGGCGGTGGCGGTGGGCTTGCTGATGCAGGTGCCAAGCTTTCCTGGTACCGGCTGCTCGTGATAGGCCAGTGCATCGGCCTTGAGGGAGGACACAACGGGGGCGGCGGAATCTGTGGACTGAGACGACATGGGACTTGCGCATTCGGTTTGAAGAAAGGGCATACATCATACCGCGATCGTCGGCCCAATGGGCCGCGGGTGCTGCTGCATGAAAGCAGACCTGCCCGTGCAGGGTCGGGATGCCCGGCTGCATCAGGGTGCAAGGCCATCGAGGTGCCCCTGAGCCGCAGCGCACGGGATGTGCGTATCGGCTCGTGCGTTAGTGCAGGAGGCCACGGATGGGGCCGTGCAAGGATCGGCGCATCCGGCGTCGAAGCCCCCAGCCTGGCAGGTTGTGTTTCAAGGGTCGAACCCGTCAGGACCAGGCCGCAAGACAGGGACGCGTTTTTTTGTCTTGTCGGCCGCACCGGGGGTGCGACCGGCCCGCGTCAGTTTTCCATTGCGTCCATTTTCTCGCGCAGGGACAGCGGCCGCATATCGGTCCAGTTCTCTTCGATGTAATCCAGGCATTCCACCTTGCTGCCTTCAAAGCCGACCCACTGCCAGCCAAGAGGCAGCTCGCGGTCGACCTGCCAGATGGAATACAGCTCTTCGTGGTTGATCACCACCCCGTAGCGCTGGTCGTCCCCGTCATCATACCAGGCGTCAATATAGATAAACGTTGGGCCGGACTGGTCTGGCAGGTCGCCGAACAAGGGCTGGACCCGGTAGCGAAAGCGCTGGGATTCGGCATCCCAGTCAGGCTCGGACAGCGTGACGACGGTGGTGGTCACGCCACCCTGTGCATCGGCAATGGAAACCGCTGCATTTGGTGGGGCATCGGCAAACCCTTGCCATAATTCTTCGGCAAACAGGGTGTTTTCGATGAGACTGGTCTGATAGTCCGGCGTGATCGTCAGCATCATGACCATATCCAGCGGCGCACGCAATTCCAGGACATGCCGCCGGTCGTGGTGGGCGACAAACGAACCCTCTGCCGCGGCCTGCATGAAGGTGTGGCTTTCACCGGAAGGCGACAAACCGCCTTCGTTGTCCAGATAGATCAGTACCCGGTCCAGTGGACGAAAGTCGGCGGACTGATCCATGCGCATTCGCCAGACGGCCCCGCCGTCCTGTCGGCGGGTCATCGACAGGACCTGTGCCGATTTGACCAGCCATTCGCCATCCTGGGTGCGCGCGGCGATGCCAACAGAAGGTGGATGATTCTCAAAGTAGCGCGACCACAGCGGGCCGAACAAACGATCCAGTGTTTCGGTGCCGGTCTGACGGCCGGGTCGGTCCTCGAACCAGAGGACCTCCGGCCGGTGCGCGCGGGTGGTGAGCTCAAAGACCTGCGTGTCGTTCGTGGGAGTGAACTCCCCCTGTGCGGCTTCCAGAACGAACAGCCGCGTGCTTTCGTCGCTCTGGCAGCCGGCCAGTCCGATTGCCAGGACGGCCGCAAGCAGTCCGCGCATCAGCGATCGGGTAAAACGTCTTGTTTTCAATGCAGGTTTTCCTTGTGTTTTGGCGCTTGAAACGCTTTTCCTGATCCGGATATTCCATGGGTCCGGGTCAGGAAAACACCACGTCCTCGTAGATATCCGCAAGCGTCAGGTTCAGCGTGCGTGATGCGCAGACCAGTGAGACTTCACCCTCGTCCTCGATCAGTTGATGTCGCCAGCTGTCTTCGGGGTAGCGGCTGTAGCATTCCACGCGGCGCTGGTCCTGGGCGACCAGCAGGTAGTGTTGCAGGGTAGGGATTTTCCGGTAGCCGAGCAGCTTTTCTCGTCGGTCGATCATTTCGGTCGAGTCGGACAGCACCTCGATCAGCAGGCAGGGGCTGGACTTGAATCGCGGCTCGGTATCCGCCGGGTCGCAGACCAGCATGACATCCGGATAGTAGTAGGCGCGATTGGCCGGTACATGCAGCAGCATGTCGCTGATAAAGGCGCGGCAGGAACTGCCTCGGCTGGCGGCCTTGAGATGGAAGGCCACGTTAAGTGCAATGGTATTGTGCCGCTCACTGGCCCCCGCCATGGCATAGACCTGGCCGGCCACGAACTCGTGCTTGATCTCACTGGCCGGTTCGCCGGCCAGGAAGTCTTCCTCGCGCATTTCCGGTTTTTCCAACGGCAGGCTCATGGCGGGTTTCTCCTTCGGACGGGGGATGCAAGACTCCAAAATGACCTTGCCACCCCCGCCTGTCAAGGTGTTGATTTGACCGGGCGGCCCGGCCTGCAGACAATCTTGCGCACATTGAAAAAAATCGGTATCCGCCCATGTCCGACAACGCCCACTGGATGCAACGCGACCTGGCGGTGCTCTGGCACCCCTGCACGCAGATGAAGGATCACGAAACATTGCCCGTGATCCCGGTTTCCCGGGGGGAGGGCGTCTGGCTGCACGACTTCGAGGGCAATCGCTACCTGGATGCAGTCAGTTCCTGGTGGGTCAATATCTTTGGCCACGCCCATCCGTTCATCAACGAGCGGATCAAGGAGCAGCTCGATCGGCTGGAACACGTGATTCTGGCCGGGTTTTCGCACCAGCCGGTCATCGAGCTTTCCGAGCGCCTGGTCGACATCACACCCGAGGGGCTGAACCGTGTCTTCTATGCGGACAATGGCTCTTCGGGCGTCGAAGTGGCGCTGAAGATGAGCTTCCATTACTGGCTCAACCGGGGACGGCCCGAGAAGACCCGCTTCATTACCCTGGCCAACAGCTATCACGGCGAGACACTGGGTGCCCTCGCCGTTGGTGATACCGGCCTGTACAAGGATACCTACCGGCCGCTGCTGCTGGAGGCGCTGACCGCGCCTTCTGCGGACTGTCGCCAGGCCGCGCCGGGCGAGGACTGCTCGGCCGTGACCGCCCGGGCGCTGGCCGGGATGCGCGCACTGCTCGAGCGGCACGCGCATGAAAGTTGTGCGGTGATTGTCGAGCCGCTGGTCCAGTGCGCCAGCGGCATGCGGATGCATTCGCCGGAATACCTTGCCGGACTGCGGCGCCTGTGTGACGAGTTCGAGGTTCACCTGATCGCGGACGAGATCGCGGTGGGCTTCGGGCGCACCGGCACGCTGTTTGCCTGCGAGCAGGCCGGGATCAGTCCCGATTTCCTGTGTCTTTCCAAGGGGTTGACCGCCGGTTACCTCCCCCTCGCTGCGGTGTTGACACACGAGCGGGTGTACCAGGCGTTCTACGACGACTACGAGCGGCTCACGGCCTTTTTGCACTCGCATTCCTACACCGGCAACCCGCTGGCCTGCGCGGCGGCGCTGGCCACGCTGGACCTGTTCGAGTCCGAAGGCGTGATCGAGCGCAACCGGCAGACCGCCGAGAAGATGGACGCGCTGCTGGAACCGTTCAAGGACCACCCCCATGTGCGCCACGTGCGACGACGCGGCATGATTGCCGCGCTGGACCTGGTCGATGAGCGCGGCGAACCCTATCCCTGGCAGGAGCGTCGGGGACTGCGGGGCTATCAGGCAGCGATGGATCTGGGTGTGATGCTGCGCCCGCTGGGCAACACCCTCTACTGGATGCCGCCCTACGTCATCAATGACGAGGAGCTGGCCCTGCTGGGGCGCGCCACAGAAGCGGCCATCGCTGCCGCTTGCGCGTAAACCATGCGTATTCCCCGAATCTACATTGACGCCGAGCTGACCGCGGGGCGCGAACTGGCGCTGCCGGCCGATCGGCTCAACTACCTGCGCAACGTGCTGCGCCTGCGGCCCGAGGCGCAGGTCCTGGCCTTTGATGGTCGGGGTCAGGAGGCCGAGGCGGTCTTCGTGCCCGAGAAAAGGTCCGGAAGCCTCAGGATCGGCTTGGTTCGGGCGCGCAGCGCCGAATCGCCCCTGCAACTGCACCTGCTGCAGGGGGTTTCCAGGGGCGAACGGATGGATGTCGTGGTGCAGAAGTCGGTCGAGCTCGGCGTGCAGCGGATCTCGCCGGTCCGAATGGCCCGCACGGTGGTGGATCTCAAGAACGACCGGGCGGACAGGCGTCTTGCGCGGTGGCGGGAAATTGCGATCAACGCCTGCGAGCAGTGCGGTCGCAACCACCTGCCGGTAATCGACCCGGTGGCCTCACTGGACGATGCCCTGGACCTGGTTGCGCCGGATGCCGATCGCTGGGTGCTGCATACCGCGCCAGGCGCGCCGACGGCGGGCGGGCAGGGACGGCAGGCTGCACTGGTGATTGGCCCCGAGGGGGGATTGACCGACGAGGAGGTCGCGCGCTGTCAGGCGTCAGGCTTTGCGCCACTCTGGCTCGGGCCGCGCATTCTGCGCACCGAGACGGCAGCCATCGCGGCTCTGGCGATCATGCAGGCCCGGTTCGGGGACATGTAAGCGGCACAAAGGGCTCAGCGTTTCCCTGTCGGCGTGGCCGGCAGCGCCCAGGCGTCCGTCGTGATCGTGGTTTCCAGCCGGTTCTCGATGTCGTCGGGCAGCTCGTGGAAAAAATCCAGCCCCGTGCGGCGTTCAATCTCGCGGATGGTCACCAGGTAGTCGGTTGGCTCGGCGTCCTGCGCGACCGTCTGCGGCATCAGGAAGGCCAGGGCCACCGGGCCGTCATCCGTCTCGCGCAGCAGGATCTTGTAGAAGGCGTCCGGTATGGCAATTCTCGCGATGCCCGGCAGGTACGCGCGTTTGCGCGCATCGAAGACGGGGCCGGTGATCACCCAGAACGCGCCATGCGACTCGGACAGCTCATCGGCCGCGAGCATCTCCACGGCGCGCCACGGCCCCTGGTTCAGTTCCGGGCGCTGCGGGCTGACATTGGTCATCAGGAAAGTCTGTGCCTGCGCCCGGGCGCCGTACCGGCTGGCGATGACGTGATTGGGCGCCAGATGCCCGCGGTCAAATCCCGATCCGGTATAGCTGTCGTGATCGACACAGGCGAACATCGTCAGGCAGCGTATGGTCCGCCAGTCTTCGCGGAACCGGCCGGGACGGGGCGCCGGGGAGCCCTGCTCGGGGCGCGGCAAGACCTGGTAGCTGACCCAGAGCGGGTTGCCCAGTCGCTCGGAGTAACCCACCATGAACGCCTGGTTGCGCAGCACGCGCAAAAAATGAATCTCTTCGGCGTCGAGAACGGGCAGGCCGGCATGGACCATCGCCGGCCGGGCAATCTGGGTTTCAACCCCGTACCAGGCCGCGCCGATCAGCAACAGGACCAGCGCCAGGACCGGATGGCGCCGGACCAGACGGATTCCCCCGCGCATCAGCGCCAGGTGTTGGTGGGCGTGCCGCGGCCTGCGTCCTCGACGTTTGGGAAACCTTGGGCGCATGGTCAGTGATCCGGGTCCGGCTGTGCTCCGAACCAGAGAATGGCATGCCGGTCCGAGAGCGCGCCACCCAGCGCGCGCCAGTGATGGTCCGACCAGGGACCGCGGTTCAGGATCACTTCATGATGTCGCGGACTTTGTCGCCAGAGCGTCAGCGCCGTTTGCGCGTCCATGTCCCGGGACTGGTAGGCCAGGATCTCATATCCGGGCCCCGAATAGCGCCCGCCGGTGATTTGTGCCGGCTTGGCGCGCATGCATCGAGAGGAGGCGGGATCGTTGTCGCGGTAGCAGCAGGGGCGCCACGGACCGCGGTCGGACCAGCTATGCAGGCTGCACTGGCCCCGGGCATGGACACCGGCCCCCGTCTCGATGTCGCCGAGGTGGCGTTGCGCCACCTCGGCGAGGGCCGGGGACCAGTCGATGGGCGGCAGCCCATGGCTTGCGCGGTAGGCGTTGATTTCAACGGCCAGGGGATGGGGTTGCGGCCCGTGCGCGCAGCCGGCTGCGATGGTGGCCACCGCCGTGGCCAGAAGCGCCGTTGCCCACCTCATGGTTGCCAGGGTGCGAAGCCGGAGGTGATCGGGTAGCGGCGGTCCCGTCCGAAGGCCCGGGCGCTGATGCGTACGCCTGGTGCGGCCTGCCGACGCTTGTACTCGTTGCGCAGGATCATCCGCACCACCCGGCGCACCGTGGCCTCGTCGAAGCCGGCTTCGACGATCCGGTCAATGGCGTGATCGTGCTCGACGAACAGCTCGAGAATCGCGTCGAGCTCCGGGTACGGCGGCAGCGAGTCCGAGTCGCGCTGATCCGCGCGCAGCTCGGCGGAGGGTTCCCGGGTAATGACGCGTTCGGGGATGACCGGCACGTTGCCCCGCGCATTGCGGTGGCGGGCCAGTTTGTAGACCAGGGTTTTCGGAACATCCTTGATGGGCGCGAAGCCGCCGGCCATGTCGCCGTAAAGCGTGGCATAGCCGACGGCCAGCTCGGACTTGTTGCCGGTGGCCAGCAGGATCTTGCCGAACTTGTTGGAGAGGGCCATCAGCAGCAAGCCGCGAATCCGCGCCTGGAGGTTTTCCTCGGTGGCATCGACCTCGGTGCCCGCGAACAGCGGGGCCAGCATGGTCTCGAAGGTGTCGAAGGCCGGCTCGATCGGCAGGGTTTCCATGCGCACGCCCAGCAGGCGGGCCTCCAGGGCCGCGTCTTCCAGGCTCATCTGCGAGGTGTAGCGCGAGGGCATCCGCACGGCCAGCACGTTCTCCGCGCCCAGGGCGTCCACCGCCAGGGCCAGTACCAGCGCCGAGTCGATGCCGCCGGAAAGCCCCAGGACCGCGCCGGAAAAGCCGTTCTTGGCCGCGTAATCCCGAATGCCCATGGTCAGTGCCTCGTAGACCGATGCGGTGCCGGTTCGCCAGCTTGCGCTGTCGCTGCCGGCGGTGACCTGGCCTTGGGCATCGACATCGATCCAGCCGACCTGTTCCTGAAAATCTGCCAGCCGCAGGCAGACACCGTCCGGCGTTCGCACGAAGGAGCAGCCGTCGAAGACGAGTTCATCCTGGCCGCCCACCAGGTTCAGGTAGACGACCGGCAGGCCGGTTTCCCGGACGCGGTCGGCGACCACGGCCTCCCGCTGCTCCGGCTTGTCGCGGTGATAGGGCGAGGCATTGAGGTTCAGCAGGAGCCGGGCTCCGGCTGCCTTGGCCGCACCGGCGGCCTCGGGCGTCCAGATGTCTTCGCAGATGGTGATCCCGAGCGCGACGCCACGAACCCGGGAGACCACCGCGCCATCGCCGGCGGCAAAGTAGCGCTTTTCGTCGAACACGCCGTAGTTCGGCAGCTGTTGCTTGCGGTATCGGGCGCGCACCCGACCGTTCTCGATCAGGATGGCGCTGTTGAACAGTCCCGCCGGCAGTTTTTCCGGCGCGCCGACTAGGACGGCCACGTCCGGCAGGGCCTCGGCAATGCGCCGGACGGCCCGGTCGCAGCCGGCGAGGAAGTCGTCGCGAAGCAGCAGGTCCTCAGGCGGATAGCCGGTTAGTGTCAGTTCGGGGAACACCACCAGATCGGCGTTCAGGGTGTCTCGGGCCTGTCGGGCGTGTTCGATCACCCGATCGGCGTTTCGCTGGCAGTCCCCGACATGGATGTTGATCTGTGCCAGGGCGATCCGCAGCCCGTTTTTCATCGGTCGCCGTCCAGAAGTGCCTGCATGCGTGCGCCCATTTCGGTTGGCGAACGCACCACGTGGGCGCCGGCGGCCTCGAGCGCCGCGTATTTTTCCTCGGCGGTGCCCTTGCCGCCGGCAATGATCGCGCCGGCATGACCCATGCGCTTGCCGGCGGGCGCCGTGGCGCCGGCGATGTAGGCGAACACCGGCTTGCTTACCTGCTCGCGGATGTACTCGGCCGCTGCCTGCTCGGCGTGGCCCCCGATCTCGCCGACCAGGATGATGCCGTCGGTCTCGGGGTCTGCCTCGAACAGCACCAGGCAGTCGACGAAGTCCATGCCGTGGATCGGGTCGCCGCCGATGCCGACGCAGCTGCTTTGGCCAAGTCCTGCCGCCGTGGTCTGATGCACGGCCTCATAGGTCAGGGTGCCGGAGCGCGACACGATCCCGACGCGGCCGGGCTGGTGGATGTGCCCCGGCATGATCCCGATTTTGCACTGCCCCGGCGTGATCAGGCCGGGGCAGTTGGGACCGACCAGGCGGGTGTCGGGGTAGTCGCTGTCGAGCACAGCCTTGACCCGGGCCATGTCGAGTACCGGAATGCCCTCGGTGATGCAGGCGATCACCCGGATGCCGGCGTCGGCCGCCTCAAGGATCGCGTCGGCGGCGAACGGGGCCGGCACGTAGATCATCGTTGCTTCGGCGCCGGTTTCGTCCACGGCAGCCTGTACGGTATCGAACACGGGTAGACCCAAATGGGTCTGGCCACCCTTGCCCGGGGTCACGCCGCCGACCATGGCGGTACCGTAGGCGATTGCCTGCTCGGAGTGGAACGTGCCCTGCTTGCCGGTGAAGCCCTGGCAGATGACTCGGGTGTGCTTGTCGATCAGGATGCTCATGGATGGGTCGGTATCCGGGTCAGGCGGTTCGGGACAGCTCGACGGCCTTGCGGGCTGCCAGCGCGAGGTCGGTTTCGGGCACCAGATTCAGGCCGGACTCGGCCAGCATCTCGCGGCCGCGTGCGGCGTTGGTGCCCTCCAGGCGGACCACAGTGGGTACCCCGAGCTGCACTTCCCGGGCGGCGGCGATAATGCCCTCGGCGATCAGGTCGCAGCGGACGATGCCGCCGAAGATGTTGACCAGAATGGCAGCCACCTTCTCGTCGGAGAGGATCAGCTTGAAGGCCTCGGCCACCTTGGCGGCCGTGGTGCCACCGCCGACATCCAGAAAATTGGCCGGCTCGCCACCCTCGAGCTTGATCAGGTCCATGGTCGCCATCGCAAGCCCCGCCCCGTTGACCATGCAGGCAATGTTGCCGTCCAGCGAGACGTAGTTCAGACCATGCTCGCTGGCGGCCCGTTCACGCGGATCTTCCTGGCTGGTGTCGCGCAGCTCCACGATGGCCGCCTGTCGATAGGCCGCGTTGTCGTCCATGCTGAACTTGGCATCCAGTGCGCGCAGCTCGCCCGTGCCGGTGACCACCAGCGGGTTGATCTCGAGCAGCGCGGCGTCCTTTTCAAC
This sequence comes from Halothiobacillaceae bacterium, assembly GCA_046541195.1. Lineage (GTDB taxonomy): Bacteria > Pseudomonadota > Gammaproteobacteria > Halothiobacillales > Halothiobacillaceae > JBKHDT01. The sequence continues at coordinate 23,075 of JBKHDT010000005.1, forward strand.
GAAAAGCTGGTAGAGCGCGGTCAGCAGCCGGACAAACGGAGCGATCTGCCCGGCCGCCAGGCCCAGCTGGAATCCCAGGGTGCGCGCCTGATGCGGCATCAACCCGGTTGCGGGGTGTACCGCCAGGCGAAACAGCTTTTCCGGGGTCTGCTCGGCGACTTCCTCGATGTCCATGCCGCCTTCGGTGGAGGCCATCACGGCCACCCGCTCGTTCTGCCGGTCGACCGTCAGGGCCAGATAGAGCTCGCGGGCGATGTCGGTTGCCTCTTCCACGAGTACGGCGCTGACCGGCAACCCCTGCGGGCCGGTCTGGTGCGTGACCAGTCGGGTGCCCAGCAGGGCACGCACCGCGTCCAGGGCCGAAGACTCGTCGTCGACCACGCGCACGCCGCCGGCCTTTCCGCGCGCGCCGGAATGAATCTGTGCCTTGACCACGCGCCGGGGTCCGGGTACCCGGCGCAGGGTGTCGAGCAGTTCGGCCTCGGACGATGCGTCCGGCAGCACCGGCTCGGCGCGGGGAACGGGGATGCCGGCTTCGGCCAGGAGGGCCTTGGCTTGGTATTCGTGAAGGTTCATCGCGTTATGCACGTGTTGGGGGCGGGCGCGGCCGGGTCGGTGTACCATATCCGACGCGTAGCCCGTCATTTTCACCCAAGGGCACGCCGTTTTCCAAGCCTGGACCGTTTTGGGTCGCGGATCGCGGGTTGCGGGGACCTGGCTTGAACGCCATGCCGGGCAATGCGCGCCTTGTATGCGGTGCCGGGGGACCTGCCGGCGGGCCGGCCAATGCCAGGAGTTTCGGGAATTTGGAGATCGGATCGGTCGAAGCAATCACCAGGAGCAGGCCAGGCCCTCCGCTGCCCGCGGAAGCTGGCGCACGCAGCTGGTGGTGGCTGTTGTTCTGCCTGCTGACCCTCGCCTGGTCCGGCACGGGGTCGGCCGCGCCGCTGGGTGAAGTGACGATACAGCTCAAGTGGACGCACCAGTTCCAGTTCGCCGGTTACTACGCGGCGCTGGAGAAGGGTTTCTTCGAGTCCGAGGGCGTGGCTGTCCGACTGCGTGCCCGGGACTTCGACAGGAGCCCCGTCCGCCAGGTACTCGCGGGCGAGGCAGAGTACGGCGTGGCCGACTCGGCCATCCTCCCGCACCTGGAAGGCGAGGACGGCCTGCATATTGTCACGCCGATCTTCCAGCGCTCTCCGAACGTCCTGCTGACGCGGGCCGGGGCCGACATCCGCAGCCCGAAGGACCTCGTGGGCAAGCGGGTCGGGTTCTATCCATTCGACTCCGACGGCTTTGCGGTGCGGGCTATGCTCGCGGAGTACGGCGTGCTGGAGGACGGGCTGATCCGGGTGCCAGACGCCTACGACGCCCGGGCCCTGATGCGCGGTGAGGTGGATGCCGTGCCGGCCTACGAGAGCAACGAGCGCCTCGTCCTGGATCAAGCGGGATTCGATGTGCATGTGCTGCGCCCCGCGAGTTTCGGGGTTGAGCTGTACGGTGACATGCTGTTCACGACGGTTCGCGAGCGCAAGGCGCACCCGGAACGGGCTGCGGCGATGCGCCGGGCCGTGCTGAAGGGGTGGGCCTACGCGCTCGAGAACCCGCGGGAGATCGCGGCCCTCATCCAAACGAAGTACCGGCCTGACCTGGAGGTCGATGCACTGCTGGCCGAGGCGCGCGCACTGCGGCCCCATATCGATCACGAACGTATCCCGCTGGGGACGCTGGACCGCGGACGACTCGAATACATCGACCGGCTGCTTGTGCGACATGGCCTGAAGGCTCCGGGGGCGGCGTTCGCCGGGCAGGTTGACCGGGGTTCCAGCGCCCTGCAACTGACGGCTGCGGAGCGCCGGTTTCTTGCGGAGCACCCGGTGATCCGCGTGGCGATCGACAACTTTTGGGAGCCGATCGAGTTTGTCGACGAGGCCGGCCGTTATTCGGGGATGGCCGCCGATTACATGGCGCTGCTCTCCGACAAGCTCGGCGTCACTTTCGTGGTCAGCAAGGGCGTGTCCTGGAGCGAGGCGAGCGCGATGCTGCGCCGCCGTGAACTGGACATGTTCAGCTGCGCGGCCCGAACCCCGGAGCGTGAACGTTATGCACGGTTCACGGCGCCGTATATTCGGTCGCCGATGGTGGTGGTCACCCGGGACGATCAGCCGTTCATTCCCGATCTGGACGAACTGGCCGGTCTGCGGGTCGGCACACCGGCGGACTACGCATCCGAAGAGTACATGAAGCTGCACCATCCGGGCGTGCCGCTGGTGTCGGTTGAATCGGTTCGGGACGGATTGCGGGCGGTGGCCGGTGGCGAACTGGATGCCTTCATCGACAATCTGGCGGTGGTTTCCCACCATATCCGGGATCAGGGATTGAGCAGCCTCAAGATCTCCGGCCAGGCGCCCCTGAGCTTCGACCTGGCCATGGGGGTGCGGGACGACTGGCCGCTCTTGCGCGACATTCTCCAGAAGGGACTCGATTCAATCAGCGAGGAACAGCACGCCGAGATCTTCAACCGCTGGGTGCGCATCCATTACGAGCGCCGGGTCGACTTGCGCACCCTGCTGCCCTGGGTGCTTGGCGGTCTGGGGATCTTCGTGCTCACCGCGGCGTACGGCCTCAGGCTGCGCGCGCTCAATCGGCAGGTCAGCGCGGTCAACCACGAGCTGATGGAGCAGCGTCGCGCCCTGCACGAGAAGAACGAGCAGCTGCGTCTTCTCTCCCACACCGACCAGCTGACCGGCCTGTTCAACCGCCGGTCGCTGGATCAGGCCCTGGTGCGCGAGCTGGCCGATGCCGGTCGCCGGGGTGGTGCGTTGTCGATCGTGCTTTTCGACCTGGACGAGTTCAAGCAGGTGAACGACCTGTATGGACATCAGGCCGGGGACCGCGTGCTGGTCGAATGCGGGCGACGGGTGTCCCGGCTGCTCGAACCGGGGCAGGTCTTCGGGCGCTGGGGCGGCGAGGAATTCATGGTCCTCTGCCCGGGAATGGACAGTGAAGCCGCCCTGAACTGGGCCGAGGCGCTTCGCCATGCCATCGCCGGGGAGCCGTTCCCCGGCGAGATCGCGCAGACGACCAGCGTCGGTGTGGCCGGCTGGATTGCGGGGCAATCGGCGGATGATCTGATCCGGCAGGTCGATGGCGCGTTGTACACGGCCAAGGCCGATGGCCGCAACCGGGTGATCCTGGCGGGGTAAAGTCCTGGCCGACCGGCCCGGTTTGGCGCGGGATCGGGGCGGCGCAGGGCAGCATCAGCAGCGCGCCGAGTGCGCCGGAAAAAAACCGGAAAGCGCGCCGGCAGGCGTGAAAAAACCCGGCCTGGGCCGGGTTCGGGAGGATTCGGCCCGGTCGCGTGGACCGGGCGGGGCGAGATCAGTTGACCTTCTGGTCCAGCTCGCCGGCTGCGTAGCGCAGGTACATGTTTTCCAGGGAGATCGGCTTGATCTTGCTGGCGTGGCCGGCGCAGCCAAAGGCTTCGAAGCGTGCCTTGCAGATTCCCTTCATGGCGTCGGTTGATGCCTTCAGGAACTTGCGCGGATCGAAGTTGGCCTTGTTTTCGGCCAGGTGCTTGCGCACCGCGCCGGTAGAGGCCATCCGCAGGTCGGTATCGATGTTGACCTTGCGCACGCCGTGCTTGATGCCCTCGACGATTTCCTCGACCGGCACGCCGTAGGTCTGGCCCATGTCGCCGCCGTAGTTGTTGATGATTTCCAGCCACTCTTCCGGAACGGAGGAGGAACCGTGCATGACCAGGTGCACGCCCGGAATGCGCTCGTGGATTTCCTTCACCCGGTCGATGCGCAGTACCTGGCCGGTCGGCTTCTGGGTGAACTTGTAGGCGCCGTGGGAGGTGCCGATGGCGATCGCCAGCGCGTCCACATTGGTCTTCTTGACGAAGTCGGCTGCCTCGTCCGGGTCGGTCAGCAGCTTGTCCATGTCAAGCTTGTCATCGGAGCCGTGGCCATCTTCCTCGCCCATCATGCCGGTCTCCAGCGAACCCAGGCAGCCCAGCTCGCCCTCGACGGACACCCCGCCGGCATGTGCCATCTCGACAACCTTGGCGGTCACCTCGACGTTGTATTCGTAGGTGGAGGGGGTCTTCATGTCGGGCATCAGGGAGCCGTCCATCATGACGGAGCTGAAGCCGGACTGGATGGCGCGCAGGCAGACGCCCGGATCCGCGCCGTGGTCCTGGTGCATGACGACCGGGATGTGCGGATAGGCTTCGTTGGCCGCAGCGATCAGGTGACGCAGGAAGGCCTCGCCCGCGTACTTGCGCGCGCCTGCAGAGCCCTGCAGGATCACCGGGCTGTCGCACTCGTCCGCCGCCTGCATGATGGCGTGAACCTGCTCCATGTTGTTGACGTTGAACGCCGGCATGCCGAAGCTGTGCTCGGCCGCGTAGTCCATAAGCTGGCGAAGGGATACAAGCGCCATGGTGTAGTCTCCTGTTTTTTTGCGGATTGCGAAAAGGCTTTGCCCGCCTCGGCGGGATCACGACCGGGTCTGGCCCGGCCGCACTGCGACAACTCGAAATTGTTTCGAGTGTACTGGAAAAAACGGCAAAGGGAACCACGTCCCGAACGGGGCGATTACTCGGCGGCGAGCACGCCACCGACCCGCAGGATCTTCATGGCGTTGGTTCCACCCATCTGCCCCATCAGGTCCCCCTTGGTGATGATCACCAGGTCACCATCCTCGAGTACGCCGCGGTTGACCAGCGCACCGGTGGCCATGCGGTTGACCTCGGCGTGGTCCTTGGTGCCGCTGACGAAGTCCAGGGCTTCCACGCCGCGGTAAAGCGCCATCCGCCGGGCTGAATCGTCGTTGCTGGTCAGACCGTAGATCGGAATGCGCGTGTTGACCCGCGACATCCACAGGGCGGTCGCGCCGGACTCGGTCAGCGCGATGATCGCCTTGACCGGCAGGTGGTTGGCCGCGTAGATCGCGGTCATGGCGATGGCCTGATCGACACGCTCGAAGGGGATGTCCAGGGGTGCGTCCTCGCGCATGTCGCGGACCTGATTTTCTGCCCGCGTGCAGATGCGGGCCATGGTCTCGACCACCTTGACCGGGTGCTTGCCGGCGGCGGTCTCGCCGGAGAGCATCACCGCGTCGGTGCCGTCGATCACCGCGTTGGCCACGTCGAACACCTCCGCCCGCGTGGGGATCGGATTGGTAATCATCGTCTCCATCATCTGGGTCGCGGTGATCACCGGCACGTTCATGTCGCGGGCGATCCGGATGAACTTCTTCTGGACGGCCGGCAGCTCGGCGTCACCGATTTCCACGCCCAGGTCGCCCCGGGCGATCATGATCGCGTCGGAGGCATCCACGATCTCGTGGATGTATTCGACCGCCTCGGCCCGTTCGATCTTGGCCACGATGCCGGCGCGACTACCTTCGGCCTGCAGCAGCCGCCGGGCCTCGTGGATATCGTGTGCCGAGCGCGGGAAGGACACGGCGACATAATCCACGCCGATCTGGGTGGCGGTCCGGATGTCCTCGCGGTCCTTCTCGGTGATGGCCGGGGCCGACAGGCCGCCCCCCTGGCGATTGATACCCTTGTTGTTGGACAGGTCACCGCCGACGACGACCGTGCAGCGCACCTGCTGGCCGATGACCTCGCGCACCCGAAGCACCACGCGCCCGTCATCGAGCAGCAGGACGTCGTCGGGACGACTGTCGGTCACCAGCGCCTTGTAGGTAATGCCGACCCGGGTGGCATCGCCGTCGTCCCGGCCCAGTTCCGCGTCCAGGGTGAAATCGGCGCCTTCCTCAAGGTGTACCTTGCCGTCCCGAAAGCGGTCGATGCGGATCTTCGGACCCTGCAGGTCGCCCAGAATCGCCACGTGGCGACCCTGCTCGCTGGCCGCCCTGCGGATGGCCTCGGCGCGCTGGCGGTGATCTTCCGGGCTGCCGTGGGAAAAATTGAGTCGGACCACGTCGACCCCGGCCCGAACCAGGCCGTCAATGACGCCGGGCTGGTCGGTGGCCGGGCCGAGCGTGGCCACGATCTTGGTTCTGCGTTTCAAGTCTATGCTCCCGCAAGTGATTTGAGTGCCCGGTCCGTGGCCCGGGCAAGGTGCAGGACGTTTCCTTCAGGACTTCGCGCGCGACTCGAGCATGGCCACAGCTGGCAGGGTCTTGCCTTCCAGGTACTCGAGGAAGGCACCGCCCGCGGTCGAGATGTAGCTGACCTTGTCGTAGATGTCGTACTTCTGGATGGCCGCAATGGTGTCGCCGCCGCCGGCCAGGGTGAACGCGCTGGTCGCGGCGATCGCCTCGGCAATCTTCCGGGTCCCCGCGCCGAACTGGTCGAACTCGAAGACACCCACCGGGCCGTTCCAGACCACGGTGCCGGCCTTCATGATGATGTCCGCCAGTTCCTGAGCGCTCTTTTCACCGATGTCGAAGATCATGTCGTCCTCGGCCACTTCGTCGGCACCCTTGTGCTGTGCCGGCTCGTTGGGGTCGAATTGCTTGCCGGTGACGACGTCGACGGCGATCGGGATCGAGGCGCCGCGCTCGTTCATCTTCTCCATCAGGCTCTTGGCGGTCGGCACCAGGTCGTCCTCGCACAGCGACTTGCCCACCGGATGGCCGGCTGCCTTGAGGAAGGTGTTGGCGATGCCGCCACCCACGACCAGCTGGTCGACCTTCTCGGAGAGTGCCTCAAGGACGGTCAGCTTGGTGGAAACCTTGGAGCCGCCGACGATGGCGACCATCGGGCGTGCGGGGTTGGCCAGCGCCTTTTCCAGTGCGTCCAGTTCCTCGGCGAGCAGCAGGCCGGCACAGGCGGTCGGGGCATGCATGCCGACCCCGTGGGTGGAGGCCTGAGCGCGGTGCGCGGTGCCGAATGCATCCATCACGAACACGTCGCACAGCGCGGCATATTGCTTGGCCAGCGTTTCGTCGTCTTTTTTCTCGCCCTTGTTGAAGCGGACGTTTTCGAGCATGACCACTTCGCCCTCGGCGACGTCGAAGCCGCCGTCGAGGTAGTCGCGGATCAGGCGGACTTGCTTGCCAAGCTTGCCGGACAGGTCGGCTGCAACAGGCGCCAGAGAGTTTTCCTCGCTAAACTCGCCCTCTTCCGGACGGCCGAGATGGGAGGTCACCATGACCTTCGCACCGGCATCCATGCAGTGCGTGATGGTTGCCATGGATGCGGTGATTCGCGCATCGGAGGTAACCTGGCCGTCGCGAACCGGAACGTTCAGGTCGGCGCGGATGAGAACGCGCTTGCCGGCGAGGTCAAGGTCGGTCAGCTTGATGAAGGACATGATGAGACTCCTGCTCGAAGGATTGACTTGTCGTAACGATTGGCCAAGGCCGCCGGGACGGGCTTGGCGAATCGCCCCCGCCGTCGGGCGGGGCGCAGGGCAGTGAAGCAAGGCGCGCATCTTTCGATGCGCGCCTTCCCGGTGGCTGCTCAGTTGTTCGCGACGTGTTGTGCGAAGCGCAGCATGTTGCAGGTGTAGCCGTACTCGTTGTCGTACCACGCCACGATCTTCACGAAGGTTTCGTCCAGCGCGATGCCGGCACCGGCGTCGAAGATGGAGGAGAAACCGACGCCGCGGAAGTCGGTGGAGACGACCTTTTCATCAGTATAGGCCAGCGTCTTGCTGATCTCGCCGGTCTCGGAGGCCTGCTTCATGGCGGCGCAGATGTCATCGTAGCTGGCCGGCTTTTCGAGCTCGGCGGTCAGGTCGACCACGGAGACGTCGGAGGTGGGCACCCGGAACGCCATGCCGGTGAGCTTGCCGTTGAGCTCGGGCAGGACCTTGCCGACCGCCTTGGCCGCGCCGGTGGAGGAGGGGATGATGTTCTCCAGGATGCCCCGGCCGCCGCGCCAGTCTTTCATGGACGGGCCGTCGACGGTCTTCTGGGTGGCGGTGGCCGCGTGCACGGTGCTCATCAGGCCGCGCTTGATGCCCCAGTTGTCGTGCAGCACCTTGGCAACGGGCGCCAGGCAGTTGGTGGTGCAGGAGGCGGCAGAGACGATCTGCTGGCCGGTATAGGCATCCTGGTTGACGCCGTAGACGAACATCGGGGTGCTGTCCTTTGAGGGCGCGGACATGACGACCTTCCTGGCGCCGGCCTCGATGTGCTTCTGGCAGGTTTCCTCGGTGAGGAAGAAGCCGGTGCACTCGAGTACCAGGTCGACGTCGACCTCGTTCCACTTCAGGTTGGCCGGATCGCGCTCGGCCGTCAGGCGAATCGTCTTGCCGTTGACGACGAGGCTGTTGCCGTCGACCGCCACGTCCCCGTCGAAGCGGCCGTGTACGGAGTCGAACTTGAGCATGTAGGCAAGGTAGTCGGCCTCAAGCAGGTCGTTGATCGCGACGACTTCGAGGTTCGGGAATTCCTTGCTGATGGCGCGGAAGGCCATGCGGCCGATGCGGCCGAAACCATTGATTGCAACACGGATTGCCATGTGTCTCTCCTGGTTGATTGTCGTTTTGTCAATTGCGGATCGGCGGCCCCGCGACCGGGCGGGGCGGGGCCGCGACGGATCAGAACAGCGCGTTGGCCTTCTCGACCACGTTCTCCACCGTGAAGCCGAACTCGGCGAACAGGTCCTTGGCCGGCGCAGACTCGCCGAAGGTGTCGATACCCACCACGGCACCGTTCAGGCCCACATACTTGGCCCAGTAGCCGGTCACGCCGGCCTCGACCGCCAGGCGGCGCGTACAGGCGGACGGCAGTACTGATTCGCGGTATTCCGCGTCCTGCGCATCGAAGGCTTCGCAGCAGGGCATGGAGACCACGCGGACTTTCTTGCCGGCCTGAGTCAGCTGTTCGGCGGCGCCGGTGGCCAGGGCGACTTCGGAGCCGGTCGCGATCAGGATCAAGTCCGGGGTGCCGTCGCAGTCGCGCAGGACGTAGCCGCCCTTTTCGATGGCCGCGATCTGCTCGTCGCTGCGGTCCTGGTGCGGCAGGCCCTGGCGGGAGAAGATCAGCGAGGTCGGCTCGTGGCGACGCTTGACGGCCACCTTCCAGGAAACCGCGGATTCGACCGCGTCACAGGGACGCCAGGTCTGCATGCGCGGGATCATCCGCAGCGTGGCGACCTGCTCGACCGGCTGGTGCGTCGGGCCGTCCTCGCCCAGGCCGATCGAATCGTGCGTGTAGACGAAGATCGAGCCGATGCGCATCAGCGCCGCCATGCGCAGTGCATTGCGGGCGTATTCGGAAAACATCAGGAAGGTGCCGGCAAAGGGCACGAAGCCACCGTGCAGCACGATGCCGTTCATGATGGCGCTCATTCCGAATTCGCGCACGCCGTAGTGGATGTAGTTGGCATCCGACTCGGTGTTGGACAGCGAGACGCAGCCCTTCCAGGTCGTCAGGTTGGACGGTGCCAGGTCGGCGGAACCGCCGACCAGTTCCGGCATCATGCCCGCCAGGGCGGTGATCGCGTTCTGGGAGGCCTTGCGGCTGGCGATGGTCTCGCCCTTGGCGGCCACTTCCCTGATGAACGCGTCCATGCCGGCCTCGAAGCCCTCCGGCAGCTCGCCGCTCAGGCGGCGCTTGAGCTCGGCCGCCTCGGCCGGAAATTCCTTCGCATAGGCCTCGAAGCGGGCATTCCACTCGCCTTCGGCCTGTGCGCCTCTTTCGCGCGCATCCCAGCCGTTGTAGATGTCTTCCGGGATCTCGAACGGCGCGTGGCTCCAGCCGAGATTCTCGCGGGTGGCCTTGATTTCCTCGTCCCCCAGCGGCGCGCCGTGGCAGTCGTGGGAGCCGCAGAGGTTCGGGGCACCAAAGCCGATGACCGTGCGGGTGCAGATCATGGTCGGCTTGTCGTTCACGGCGCGTGCGTCGCGAATCGCCGCCTCGATGGCCTCGGCGTCGTGGCCGTCCACATCGCGAATCACGTGCCAGCCGTAGGATTCGAAGCGCTTGGGCGTGTCGTCGGTGAACCATCCCTCGACATGACCGTCAATAGAGATGCCGTTGTCGTCCCAGAAGGCAATCAGCTTGCCCAGCCCCAGGGTGCCCGCCAGCGAGCAGGCCTCGTGGGAGATGCCTTCCATCAGGCAGCCGTCACCCAGGAACACATAGGTGTAATGGTCGACGATCTTGTGGCCGGGCTTGTTGAACTGGCCGGCGAGCATCTTCTCGGCGATCGCCATGCCCACGGCGTTGGTGATGCCCTGGCCCAGCGGGCCGGTGGTGGTCTCGACGCCCGGGGTGTAGCCGTACTCCGGGTGGCCCGGTGTCTTGGAGTGCAGTTGGCGGAAGTTCTTGAGTTCGTCCATCGGCAGCTCGTAGCCGCTCAGATGGAGGAGTGAGTAGATCAGCATCGAACCGTGTCCGTTGGAGAGGACGAAGCGGTCCCGGTTGGCCCACTCGGGATTTTGCGGGTTGTGCTGGAGGAAATCACACCACAGTACCTGGGCGATGTCGGCCATGCCCATGGGCGCGCCGGGGTGGCCAGACTTGGCCTTTTGTACCGCGTCCATGCTCAGCGCACGAATCGCATTGGCGAGCTCTCTTCGCGTCGACATACAACTTCTCCGGTTCTTATCTTGAAAGGAACGTGAATCGGTGCGCCGCGCGCAGGGATCGGCCCCGCGCGCGGCCCGCTTGGGATCGTCAGGCAGCCCGAGCGCAAAATTGACTGGCATTTTCACCGCAAACGCCTGAATTAGCAACCAACGCCCCGGGGGCGTCAGGCTGCGCTTGCGGCCTGCCGGGCTTTCGGGTCAGTTGTCCTCGCGCCACTTGATTGAGCAGCCCATGCTTGGAATCTGTTCGCGCGGGCCCTGGCCACTGCGCGCGATCTCGACCATGGCCTCGAACAGCTCGCGGCGCGCGCCCTCGACCGGCTCCTTGCGGCTTTCGTCCAGCCGGCCGCGGTACTGAAGGCCCAGGTCCGCGTTGTAGCCGAAGAAATCCGGCGTGCATACCGCCCCGTAGGCCCTGGCCACCGCCTGGGTTTCGTCGAGCAGGTAGGGAAAGGGGAACGCTTTCTCGCGGGCAATCCGCTGCATGTTCTCGAAGCTGTCCTCGGGATAGTCGCTGGGATCGTTGGCCATGATCGCCACCGAGCCGATGCCGTGCGCGCGCAATGCCCCCGCGTCCCGGACAATCCGGTCGAGCACCGACTTGACGTAGGGGCAATGGTTGCAGATGAACATCACCAGCAGGCCGTTGGGTCCCCTGACCTCCTGCAGTGTCCAGTCCCGTCCGTCCACGCCGGGCAGCCGGAAGTCCGGTGCGGGGCGGTCGAAGTCGCAAACCGGGGTTTCAGTCCTGACCATGGTGTCGCGTTCCTCCCTTGGGCGGGCGTCTTGCGCCCGTTTTCTGGTTGACCGGGTTACCCCGGGGCTGGCAGGGATGCCCAAAACGAAAGTGGCTGTTAGACTTGCGCCTTCTCCTGTTACCTGTCAACCCGTATGGTGCCTGCCAGATGAGCCAGAACTATGTTTTCACCTCCGAATCGGTCTCCGAGGGTCATCCCGACAAGATCGCGGACCAGATCTCCGATGCGGTGCTGGACGCGATCCTGGCGCAGGATCCCAATGCGCGCGTCGCCTGCGAGACGCTGGTCAAGACGGGGTTCGTCCTGCTGGCCGGCGAGGTGACCACTTCGGCCTGGGTGGACACCGACGAGCTGGTGCGCAAGGTGATCGTGGATATCGGCTACGACAGTTCCGACATCGGTTTTGATGGCCATACCTGCGGTGTGCTCAACGCCATCGGCAAGCAGTCCTCCGACATCGCCCAGGGAGTCGACCGGATGGTGGCCGAGGAACAGGGCGCGGGCGACCAGGGGCTGATGTTCGGCTACGCCACGCGCGAGACCGACGTGCTGATGCCGGCGCCGATCACCTACGCGCACCGGCTCGTGCAGCGAACTTCCCAGGTGCGCAAGGATCACACCCTGCCGTGGCTGCGGCCCGATGCCAAGAGCCAGGTCACTTTCCGCTACGAAAACGGGGTGCCGGTGGCGATCGACGCGGTGGTGCTTTCCACGCAGCACGACCCGGACGTCTCGCAGGACCGGATCAGGGAGGCGGTGATGGAGCTGATCGTCAAGAAGGTGCTTCCGCCCGAGTGGCTGCACAAGGGAACGCAGTTTCACATCAACCCGACCGGCCAGTTCATCATCGGCGGCCCGGTGGGCGACTGCGGCCTGACCGGCCGCAAGATCATCGTGGATACCTACGGCGGCATGGCGCGTCACGGCGGGGGCGCATTCTCGGGCAAGGACCCGTCCAAGGTGGACCGTTCCGCGGCCTACGCCGGGCGTTACGTGGCCAAGAACATCGTGGCGGCGGGCCTGGCGGACCGCTGCGAGATCCAGGTTGCCTACGCCATCGGCGTGGCCGAGCCGATGTCGATCAATGTGGAGACTTTCGGCACCGGAAAGATCGGGGATGACCGGATCTCCGAGCTCGTCCGTCGCCATTTCGATCTGCGGCCGTACGGCATCTACCAGATGCTGGACCTGATCCGTCCGATCTACCAGAAGACGGCAGCCTACGGGCATTTCGGGCGGGAGGACGAGGACTTCAGCTGGGAGCGGACGGACCGGGCCGAGGCACTGCGCGCCGACGCCGGCATCTGAAAATATTCCGGCCGCCGCGATTTTTCGGCGATCGCGCGGCTCCGGGGCCTGGACCAGATGGTTCGGGCCCGCTTTTATCGGTCCTTGCGCCGCGGCGCAAGGACCGTCATGCCGGGGCGCCGTCGAGGAGCGCTGCAGCCTGTCTGATCCGTCCGGGTCCGGCAGGTCAGGCTCGACGGTTTGCCCGCTTCGTGACACACCGAACGGCGCTCGCACTTCTTTGCCAATGTAAGGAGGCGCTGCAGCCCATGAGCAATTTCGAAGATTTCAAGGTGGCGGACCTGTCCCTGGCGGACTGGGGACGTCGTGAACTGGCGATTGCCGAGACCGAGATGCCGGCCCTGATGGCCATCCGCAGCAAGTACGAGGCCGGGCAGCCGCTGAAGGGTGCCCGGATCGCCGGCTGCATTCACATGACCATCCAGACCGGGGTGCTGATCGAGACCCTGGTGGCACTTGGTGCCGAGGTGCGCTGGTCGTCCTGCAATATCTTCTCCACCCAGGACCATGCCGCCGCGGCCATTGCGCGGGCGGAAATTCCCGTCTTTGCCTGGAAGGGGCAGAGCGAGGAGGAATTCTGGTGGTGCATCGAGCAGACGATCCAGGGCCCGGATGGCTGGGTGCCGAACATGATCCTCGACGACGGCGGTGACCTGACCGGCCTGATGCACGAGAAGTACCCGGATCTGCTCGATGGCGTGCACGGCATTTCCGAGGAGACGACCACCGGGGTTCACCGACTGGTCGAGATGATGCGCCAGGGCACGCTCCGGGTGCCGGCGGTCAATGTCAATGATGCGGTGACCAAGTCCAAGAACGACAACAAGTACGGATGCCGCCATTCGCTCAACGATGCGATCAAGCGCGCCACCGACCACCTGCTTTCCGGCAAGCAGGCCCTGGTTGTCGGGTACGGGGACGTGGGCAAGGGATCGGCGGCTTCGCTGCGTCAGGAGGGCATGATCGTCAAGGTCGCCGAGATTGACCCGATCTGCGCCATGCAGGCCTGCATGGATGGCTTTGAGGTGGTCTCGCCCTATCACGAAGGTCGCAATGACGGCACCGACGCCTGTGTCAACCGCGAGCTGCTGCAGAAGATTGACCTGGTGGTCACCGCAACCGGCAACGTAAACGTCTGTGACGCGCCGATGATGCGGGCGCTGAAGGCGGGCGCCATCGTGTGCAACATCGGGCATTTCGACAGCGAGATCGACACCGCCTACATGCGTGCGCACTGGGCCTGGGAGGAGGTCAAGCCGCAGGTACACAAGGTCTACCGGGACTGTCCGGCCGGGGGCACCCCGGATATCGGCAGCACCGATTACCTGATTCTGCTTTCCGAGGGACGGCTGGTGAACCTGGGCAACGCCACCGGTCACCCCAGCCGAATCATGGACGGCAGTTTCGCCAATCAGGTGCTCGCCCAGATCCATCTCTACGAGGCGCGCTTCGCCGACTTGCCGCCGGCCGAAAAGCCGTCGCAGATCGCCGTGGAAGTATTGCCCAAGGAACTGGACGAGGAGGTGGCGCGGTACATGGTCCAGGGGTTCGGCGGGGTGATCACCCGGATGACCGAAGAGCAGTCCCGCTATTTCGGGGTACCCGTGAACGGGCCCTACAAGCCCGACGTCTACCGGTACTGAGTGCGGGGCGCCCGGCCGGGCCATCCGGCGGGCGCCGTTTTCGACCCGTCCACAAGGAGTAGTCGGCATGTCCAGCAAGATTGCTGTTTCCTGCGAGTTTTTCCCCCCGAAGTCCGATGCCGGCGCCGAGAAGCTGCGGGCAGCCTACCGGGAACTGGCGCGCCGCATGGCGCCCGAGTATTTTTCCGTCACCTTCGGCGCGGGCGGCTCGACCCAGGCCCGGACCTTCGAGACGGTGCGCGAAATCCAGGCGGACTCGGGTGTCGAGGCCGCGCCGCACCTGTCCTGCATCGGCTCCACCGAGGAGGGCATTCGGGCCATTCTGGAGGATTACCGGGCCCAGGGTATCCGGCGGATCGTGGCGCTGCGCGGCGATCTGCCTTCCGGAATGCGCGATCCCGGTGACTTCAGCTATGCCAACCAGCTGGTGGCGTTCATTCGTCGGGAGACGGGTGATCACTTCCACATCGAGGTGGCCGCCTATCCCGAGTTTCATCCGCAGGCACCCAGTGCCGGTGCCGATCTCGAAAACTTCCGGCGCAAGGTGGCGGCCGGGGCGGACGCTGCCATCACGCAGTACTTCTACACGGCGGAGGCCTATGTGCGCTTCCTGGAGTCCTGCGGGTCGATGGGCATCGAGATTCCCATCGTGCCGGGCATCATGCCCATCACCAACTATGTGCAGATCGCGCGGTTTTCCGATGCCTGCGGGGCGGACATACCGCGCTGGCTGCGCAAGCGTCTGGAGGGTTTTGGCGACGACCTGGAAAGCCTGCGGGCCTTCGGCCACGACGTGGTGGCACGGCTGTGCGAGCAACTGATCGAGGCCGGCGCCCCGGGGCTGCACTTCTACAGCATGAACCAGGCCGGGCCGACACTGGCGCTGGTCGAGTCACTGGGGCTCGCCGAAGATTGAGCGCATTCGCAGGGGTGACGAACGGGCCGGCCGGATGCGTTTTCCGGCCGGCCTCGTTTCGTTGAGGCGCCGGGAGACGGCCGGCGCGGCTGGTTTTTCAGTCTGAGCCGGCGGCCGGTCGCAGCGCCTTGGGCAGTGCAAACACCATGTTTTCCACCACGGTGGCCGGGCGCTCCTCAAGCACGGCACCGAGGGTGTCGCGCAGGTGATCGACAAGTTGGCGGACCAGGATTTCCGGCGCCGACGCCCCCGCGGTGATCCCGATATGTCGCTTGCCTTCCAGCCACGCCGGGCGGATGTCCTCGGGGCCATCGATCAGGTGGGCTTCAACGCCGTTCTGCTCGGCAATCTCGCGCAGGCGGTTGGAGTTCGAGCTGGTCTTCGAGCCGACCACCAGCACCAGATCGGACTCGGCCGCCAGTGCGCGCACCGCGTCCTGCCGGTTCTGGGTCGCGTAGCAGATGTCGTCCTTTTTCGGCCCCTCGATCGCCGGGAACCGCTCGCGCAGGGCAGCGACGATGGCCCGGGTTTCGTCCACCGACAACGTCGTCTGGGTCGAATAGGCCAAATGTTGCGGGTCGTTGACGGACAACCGTGCCACGTCCGTCAGGCTCTCGACCAGGTGAATGGCCCCGCCATGGCGCCTGTCGTAGTGGCCCATGGTGCCCTCGACCTCGGGGTGGCCGGCATGTCCGATGAGGATGACTTCGCGCCCCGCGCGGGCATGGCGGGCCACCTCCATGTGCACCTTGGTGACCAGCGGGCAGGTGGCGTCGAAGACCGACAGGCCGCGCCGCCGTGCCTCGTCGTGAATGGCCTGCGATACGCCGTGGGCAGAGAAGATGAGGGTCGCGCCGTCAGGGACGTCGTCCAGATCCTCGATGAAGATCGCGCCCTTGGCCTTGAGATTTTCCACGATGTAGCGGTTGTGCACGATCTCGTGACGCACGTAGATCGGGGCGCCGAATGACTCCAGGGCCCGATCGACGATGTCTACCGCCCGGTCGACCCCGGCGCAGAAGCCGCGTGGATTGGCCAGTCGAAGCGTGATCGCCTTCATGGTCCGGCTTGCTCCGGGTCGGGCTGTGAAACGGCGAGTATGTGGACGACGAACTGGATGTCATGGCCCGAGAGCGGATGGTTGAAGTCCACGCGTACGGTCTCGTCCCCGACTTCGATCACCATGCCCGGAACCGAATCGCCTGTCGGCGTGGCAAAGTCGATGACCTGTTGCGGTTGGGGATCGAGTCCCTCGGGAAAGTCCGAGCGGGGCAGGTCATGTATCGCCTCGGTACTGCGGTATCCGAAACCTTCCGATGCGGGAATCAGAATCCGGGTCTGCTCGCCCTCGGCCAGTCCGATCAGGCAGTCCTCGAGGTTCGGGAGCAGTTGCCCGTCGCCCATGGCAAAAACGAGTGGTTCGGAACCGAACGTCGAGTCCACCACGGTTCCGTCCCCGATCTGCAGTTCGTAGTGCAGGGTCACGCGGCTGTGGCGGTCGATCTTGGGTTGCGTCATCGGGGTTCCTCGCTGCCCCGGGATTCGGGGATTTCCGGACGAAAGCTGGTATAGATCAGGATCGCGACGCCGATCGTAATGGCTGCATCGGCAATATTGAAGGCCGGCCAGTGGTAGCCGCCCATGTGAAAGTCAAGGAAATCCACCACATGGCCATAGAGCAGGCGGTCGATCAGGTTGCCCAGCGCGCCCCCGATGACCAGGGCAAGGCCCGCGGCGGTCCATCTTTCCTGCTGGCGCAGGCGGGCCATCCACAGCACCAGGGCAACCGTGATGACCACGGCCAGGCCGGCGAAAAGCCAGCGCTGCCAGCCCCCGGCGTCTGCCAGAAAGCTGAAGGCTGCCCCGGTATTGTGCAGCAGGCGCAGGTTGAACACCGGCAGCACCGCCACCGGGTCGCCGTAGTCGAGGGCACGGGTTGCCCAGATCTTCGTGAGCTGGTCCAGGACCAGCACCCCCCCCGACAGGAGCAGCCAGGCCATCGGCGCGCGGTCCGCCGTGGGTCCGTTCATGCGTAAAGCCTCGTCTCGCCGGCCCCGTCGATGTTCTCGATACAGCGGCCGCAGAGCGTCGGGTGGGCCTCGTGCCTGCCGACATCCGGGCGATGGTGCCAGCAGCGGGCGCACTTCGGGGCCTCGGTCGGCAGTACCGATACCGCGACCTCGCCCCCTGACTCGAGCTTCTGGGTCGGCAGGTCGGCCGGCTTGTCGCTCATTGGCCGAACGCGCGCCTCCGAGGTGATCAGCACGAAGCGCAGTTCGTCCCCGAGCAGCGCCAGCCGTTCGGTCGTGGCCTGATCGGCATGGATCACCACCTCGGCCGTCAGGTTGGCGCCGATGCGTTTTTCTGCGCGCGCCTGCTCGGTGGCCGCGTTGACCGCATCCCGGACCGCGATGATGCGCTCCCAGCAGCCGGTCGTGCCCAGGTCCCGGTCACCCTCGTCCAGCAGCGTGCCGAGGTCGTCGAACCACTCGGCCATGAAGACCGTCTCGGCCCGCTCGCCGGGCAGGTGCGCCCAGATTTCCTCGGCGGTGAACGACAGGACCGGCGCCATCCAGCGGGTCATCGCTTCGGCGACCCGCCACATGGCGGTCTGGGCCGAGCGGCGCATCCGGCTGTCTGTCTGGCCGGTGTAAATGCGGTCCTTGACGATGTCCAGGTAGAAGGCGCCGAGCTCGATGGCACAGAAGTTGTGCAGTCGATGGATGATCTGGTGAAAGTCGCAGGCCTCGTAGTCGGCCCGGATGGCCTCCTGAAGCCGCGCGGTCCGGTCGACCAGCCAGGCATCGAGTGCCAGCAGTGCGTTGTCTTCGACCCGGTCGGCGGCCGGGTCGAAGCCGTCGATGTTCGCCAGCAGGTAGCGGGCGGTGTTGCGGATGCGCCGATAGGCATCGGCGGTACGCCCGAGGATCTCGTCGGAGACGGTCATCTCGCCGCGGTAGTCGGTGCTGGCCACCCACAGGCGCAGGATATCGGCACCGAGCGTGTCGATGACCTTCTGGGGTGCGACCACGTTGCCCTGGGACTTGGACATCTTGTGGCCCCGGGCATCGACGGTGAAGCCGTGGGTCAGCACGCTCTTGTAGGGTGCGCGGCCTTCCATCGCGACGCCGGTCAGCAGCGAAGACTGGAACCAGCCGCGGTGCTGGTCCGAGCCTTCCAGGTACAGGTCGGCCGGCCAGTGCAGGCCGTCTTGCTCGTTGCGGGCCTTGAGCACCGCGGCATGGGTCACGCCGGAGTCGAACCAGACGTCAAGGGTGTCGTCGACCTTCTCGAATTGCCCGGACTCGTCCCCAAGCAGTTCAGCCGGGTCGAGGTCGAACCAGGCGTCGATTCCCCGCTCGGCCACGCGCTCGGCGACGGCCCGCATCAGCCTCGGCGTCTCGGGGTGCGGCTCGCCGGTCTGCCGGTCCACGAACAGCGCGATCGGCACCCCCCAGGTCCGCTGGCGCGAGATGCACCAGTCGGGACGACCGTCGACCATGCCCTCGACGCGGTTCCGGCCCCAGGCCGGTATCCACTGCACCTGCCGGATGGCTTCCATCGCCTGGCTGCGCAGGTTCTTCCTGGTCATGGAGATGAACCACTGGCCCGTGGCGCGGAAGATCAGCGGTGTCTTGTGGCGCCAGCAGTGCGGGTAGCTGTGCTTGAGCTTTTCGTGGGCGACCAGCACGCCGCGTTTCTTGAGCTCGCCGAGAATGATGGGCACCGACTTGTTGACATGCTGGCCGCCCACCAGCGGAATTTCCGGCAGGAACACGCCGCGGCCATCGACCGGGTTGTCCACGGCCAGGCCGAACTTCTGGCCGACCGAGAAGTCATCCTGGCCGTGGGCCGGCGCGGTGTGGACCGCGCCGGTCCCGGCATCGGTGGTGACATGCTCGCCGGTGATCACCGGCACCTGGCGATCCAGGAAGGGGTGCTGAAGTTTCTGGCCCACCAGCGCCTCGCCCCTGCAGCGACCGACCACGCGCCAGTCCTCCAGGCCGTAGCGCCGGGCGGCGCTTTCGACCAGTGCCTCGGCCAGCAGCAGGCGCATTCTGGCCTGCGGTCCTGGGGCCATTCCTGCCCCGGGGCCGTTATCCGGAAGAGGCTGCTCGCTGGTGCCGCCGATCTGGACCAGTACATAATCCAGCCCGGCGTTCAGGGCGACCGCCTGGTTGGCCGGCAGGGTCCAGGGCGTGGTGGTCCAGATCACCACCGCGATCTGGCCCTCGCCCTCGGCATTGCAGAGCCGGGCAAAACCCTCCTGATCGACGGCGGCGAAGGCCACGTCAATCTGCTCGGAAGTCTTGTCCTGGTATTCGACCTCGGCCTCGGCCAGCGCCGAGCCGCAGTCCAGGCACCAGTGCACCGGCTTTTCGCCCCGTTGCAGGTGTCCGTTTTCCACGATGGCCGCCAGCGCCCGGA
The DNA here is from genome assembly GCA_046541195.1 of Halothiobacillaceae bacterium. Taxonomy (GTDB): domain Bacteria; phylum Pseudomonadota; class Gammaproteobacteria; order Halothiobacillales; family Halothiobacillaceae; genus JBKHDT01. The sequence continues at coordinate 42,648 of JBKHDT010000005.1, forward strand.
TAATGTCCGCCTCGAAGCGGTAGTCCATGGTCAGGTAGGGGTTTTCCCAGTCGCCCAGCACGCCCAGACGGATGAAGTCGGCCTTCTGGCGCGCCACCTGCTCGCGGGCATAGTCCCGGCAGGCGGCCCGAAATTCGGCGGGCGTCACCTGCACGCCCGGCTTGCCGACCTTCTTCTCGACCTGAAGCTCGATCGGCAGGCCGTGGCAGTCCCACCCCGGGACATAGGGGGCGTCAAAGCCTGCCAGGAGCCTGGACTTGACGACGATGTCCTTGAGGATCTTGTTGACGGCGTGCCCGATGTGGATGTCACCATTGGCATACGGTGGGCCATCGTGCAGCACGAATTTCGGGCGCCCGGCGCAATGGGCGCGGATCGCCGCGTACAGGTCGCGCTCCTGCCAGCGCGCAAGCCGCTCCGGCTCGCGTCTGGGGAGGTTGCCCCGCATGGGAAAGTCGGTCTGAGGCAGGTTCAGGGTGTGCTTGTATTCGGACACGTGAGAGATTCCGCTGCGTCTGGTCGGGTGAGCGACAGGCCCGTGGGCCAGTCGGAGCGATCACGACCCCGGATGGCCCGTGATCGTTCCGAAAGCCGAACATTCTAACAGGGAAGATTCCGAACCGATGCAGGCGCAAACCCTCCGGCACGGATGCCCGTTCGTGCCGGTCACGCCGGGACGATTCCCGGTCGCCGGTTCCCGGATCGGTACGGGCCTGCACCGTGGTCCGGAAATTTGCGTTATGCTCCCGCCATGACTCCAGCCGGACTCCGACCTGCACATGACCAACACGATAGCGCTGTTTTCGATCAAGGGCGGCGTGGGCAAGACCGCGGCGGCGGTCAACCTGGCGGCGCTGTCGGCACTGCACGGCCGACGGACGCTGATCTGGGACCTCGACCCGCAGGCAGCCACTACCTGGTATCTCAAGAGTGCTGCGGTGGAGGGGCCTTCCATTCGCAGGATCTTCAAGGGCAAGGGGCTTGGCAAGGCCATCCGCCGCACCCCGCATCGCAACCTGTGGCTGCTGCCCTCCGATCTCTCGTACCGCGACGCCGAGCAGGTGCTGGGTGACCTGAAGCACGGCGTGTTCCAGATCGCGCACATGCTCGAGTCGCTCTATGACGAGTACGACGAGATCTGGATTGACTGTCCGCCCGGGCTGTCCCTGCTGGCCGACAACGTGATTCGGGCGGCGCAGGTCCTGCTCGTGCCTCTGGTGCCGACGCACCTCTCGGAGCGCACCTGGTATCAGCTGCTTGAGCACATGAACCGGGAGAAGATCCATCCCGAGCACTTTCATGCCTTCCTCAGCCTGGTGGATCGGCGGCGACAGCTGCACCGCAATTTCCGTAATGAACATGCGCGGCGGATTCCCCAGCTGTTGCCGGTCGAGATCCCCTACGCGTCAGTGGTCGAGCAGATGGGCGTCGACCGGATGCCGACCGTGTTCAGCCATTCGCGCACGCCCGCGGCCCAGGCCTACTTCGCGTTGTGGCAGCAGATCGATGAGCTACTCGACTGAAGCGCTGGCCCATGCCCTGACTGCGACGCGGCCGGGCTTTCTGAGTGTCATGGCGCTGCCCGTGCTGCTCGGCAGCGCGATGGCCTGGCAGGCCGGGCACGGGTTTTCGGTGCCGGCCTTCCTGCTGGCTGTCGGAGCGGCCGTTCTGCTGCACGCCTTTGCCAACGTGGTCAACGACCTCGGGGACCATCACCGGGGTGCCGACCGGCTGAACACCACGCCCCTGACCCCCTTTGCCGGGGGCAGCCGGGTCATTCAGCGGGGCGTGCTCGATGTGGGCGGCATGAAGCGGCTGGCCGTGGTGCTGCTGCTGTCTGCCTCCGTCATCGGCCTGGTCCTGGCCTGGATGGCCGGCTGGTCTTTGCTGCTGCTTGGTCTGGCCGGCATTGTGCTTGGCCTCGCCTACTCCGCCGGACCGTGGCCGCTGGCCTATCACGGCCTTGGCGAGCCGGCCGTGGCCTTGGTATTCGGGCCGATGGCGGTGGCGGGCAGCTATTTCACGCAGACCGGTGACTGGGCACCGGCCGCCTGGCTGGCAGGCCTGCCGGTGGGTCTGCTGGTGGCGGCGATCCTGCTGGTCAACGAGTTTCCTGATGCGCCCTCCGACCGGCTTGCAGGCAAGCGCAGCTGGGTAGTGCTGTTCGGGGCGCGGCGTGCGTGGTGGCTGCTGGCGTTCATCATGGTGCTGGCCTTCGCGCTCTGGGCCGTGCTGTGCCTCGCGGGGGTGTTGCCCCGGCCGTTGCTGCTGGTCCTGCTGGTCGCCCCCTTGGCCTGGCAGGCTGTTCTGCGCACGCCAGCAGACCTGGTCGACAATCCCAGGCGCCTGGCAGGCATCCGCGGGGTCATCCGCACCCATGCGCTGTTCGTCTCGCTGGCGGTCATGGTACTTGCGGCCATGGCACTGGTGGCGACACCCGGCTGAGCGCAGCGAATTCACGATCGTGCTTGGTATCCCCGATCGTGCGCGCCCTCGGGACACGGCCCCTGCTTCCGGTCGGGCTGGTCAGCGACAGGCCGCTCCCGGCACCTGCCGACCCCTCCGGGGCCCGGCCACGCCCGCGGACCCGGCTGCCCCGGTCGCCTGCGGGCCGTGCTCACAGAATCGGCGAGGCCAGTCGCGCGGCATTCTCGCGCAGCTTGCGCATCCAGGAACGCTGCCGCCAGCGCTGGTAGTCCAGGCGCGCACCCATGCCTTCGTAGCGACGGAAACCCAGGGTCAACTGCAGCGCCAGTTCGCTGGAATAGAACAGCAGACTGAACTCGGCATTGAGCTTGAAGGACCGGATATCGAAGTTGGCACTGCCGATCTGCACGACCTGGCCGTCGATCACCGCCGCCTTGACGTGCAGGAAGCCGGAGGGATACCGGGTGATGGTCACGCCGGCCTCAAGCAGTTCCTCGTAGTAACTCTCCTGCGCCCACTGCACGGGGCGGCTGTCGAGCCTTTCCGAAACCACCACCCGCACGTCGACGCCCCGCTGGGCGGCCGACCGGAGCGCGATCAGGGTCGGTTCGTCGGGAACGAAGTAGGGCGTGACCAGGTACACCGTCCGCGTCGCGGTGTGCAACAGGCTGAGCATCAGGTTCTGCTGGACGGGTTCAGGAAACTCCGGCCCGCTGGGCAGGCCCTGCGCCACGATGTCGCCCGCGCCGTGCGGCGCCGGGAAAAGCCCCTCGCCTGAAAGAAACTCGTTTCGTTCGACGAACCAGTCGCCGGCGAAGACCAGTTGCAGTTCCAGCACGACCGGACCTTGCAGCCGGACCATGAGATCCTCGTAGATCATTCCGGCGTGAAAGTCCGGCGCGATCAGGTTCTGGGAGCCGGTGTGCCCGATCCGGCCGTCGATGACCGCGATCTTGCGATGGTTGCGCAGGTCAAAGCGCGAGCTGTGGCGCCAGAGACCGCCGCGGGGCATCGCGGTGGCGAAGGCGACGCCGTGGGCCGCCGTCCATCGGCGCAGATCCGCCACGGCGTCCGCGCTGCCGTGGTCGTCGACGATCAGGCGCAGCGTCACGCCGCGCCGGCCAGCCCGTTCCATGGCCTCGAATACCGGGCGGGTGTGCTCGTCCCGGCGTGCGATGTAGAACAGCAGGTGCACCGAGTCCTCGGCGTGGTCGATGTCGTCGGCCAATTGCTGAATCCACTGCCGGCTGTCGTCGATCAGGCGAATCCGGTTGCCACCGAACTCGGGCAGGGCCGCGATGCGGCGCGAAAGCTGCGCGACCGGACCCATTTCGGGTGGCAGGTTCGGGCGGGCGACCAGTGGATGTTGTTCCAGGTGGCCCAGGGTGGGCAGCAGTCGACCGCGCAACTCGGCAATCCGCTCCTGCTGGGTGCGGGACAGTCGTGAACGTCCGAGTACCAGATAGAAGATCAGGCCGGGCACGGGCCAGAAGTAGACAAGCAGCAGCCAGGCAGTCGCCGTGGATGGCGGGCGTCGCCAGGGCACCACGAACAGCATGACCAGGCGAATGACCCACTCGGCGACCAGATAGCCCAGCGCAAGCCAGGAATGCAGATGGTTTTCCATGGCGCTCAGCGCTTCCCGCCGCCGGAGGCCGCCAGCAGCACCCGGTCCATCAGCCGCGTGGGCAGCAGTCGGCGCAGGGTGCCGAAGACCCGCGTGGGCAGGGTGACCGGGTAGCGCGCCCGGGGTCGGCGACTCTCGAGTGCATGGATGACCCGGCGCAGTACCGCATCGGGCGGCAGGGTGAACGGTGCCGCCGGGCCGGGATTGCGCATTCGGTCAAGCTGGGCGGCATAGGCCTTGGCATGGACGCTTTGATGCGGATCGATCCAGTGCTCGAAGGCCCGCAGCGCATTGGCACGAAAGCGACTCTCGATCGGGCCGGGCTCGATCAGGCAGACGTCGATCCCGCTGCCGCGCAGCTCGAGGCGCAGCGTGTCGCTCAGGCCCTCGAGCGCGAACTTGCTGGCGACGTAGGCGCCGCGGTAGGGAAAGGCGGCCAGGCCAAGCACCGAGCTGTTCTGGATGATTCGGCCGAATTGCTGAGCCCGCATGACCGGGATGGCCAGGTTGGTCAGCTCCAGCCAGCCGAGCAGGTTGGTTTGAAGCTGGGCGGCCAGGGCTGCGCGACTCAGGTCCTCCACCGCGCCGGGCAGCCCCCAGGCCCCGTTGTTGAACAGCGCGTCGAGCCTTCCGTCCAGGCGCTCCAGGGCCTCGGAAAACCCTTGTTGCGTGCTGTCGCTGTCGTCCAGGTCCAGTCGCGCGGCGACCAGCCCCGACGCTTCCAGTGCCGCCACGTCCTCGGCCCGGCGCGCCGTGGCGACCACCCGGTGTCCCCGCGCCTGCAGCCCTTCGGCGACGCAGCGCCCGATGCCCGAAGAGCAGCCGGTGATCAGCACATGACGTACCGTGGCGTTTCTCATGAGTTCCTCTTTTATGGCGAGAAGTGTTTTTTATTTCTTCGCGGCTCAAGGATGTGATCCATTGGCCGATGATTCCGATCAGGCAGGTTTGCCGACATTGCCTGGATTCTTGCAGAAATCACATTGACTTGCTCGCTGCACGGGTTGCCGCCTTGGCCGCCGGGTTCTTCCCGGCCGGAGGCGTGTCTCGCAGCGCTCATTCCCAGGAAGGCACGCAGCGCCGCGTGACGTTGACGGACGGGTGACCCGAGATGAAAGAACTGGTGGCCAACTTCAGTATCGCCGCAAAGACCCTCGCCGGCTACGGGCTGGTGCTCGCCCTGCTGCTGGCGATGGCCGGGGTCACGGTCATCAACCTGCACACGGTGGAGCGGGCCGCGGTCGAGGTGACCGAGAAGCGCCAGCCGGCAGCCTTCGCGGCCGATGCCATGCTGATTGCCCTGGAGCAGATGGTGGCCTCGCTGGGGTTTTACCTGCAAAGCAAGTCCGCTACGGACCTGAAGCACTTCGAGGAGGCGCGTCAACGGGTTTCCGAGGCGCGGGCGGAGCTGGCCGAGCACAGCGATCGCGACCTGGCCGCGATCGATCGGCGGATCGAGGGCTTCTCCCAGCTCGCCGGCGAGATCATGGCCATCTCCGGGGACGAGGAGCGCAACATGCCCGGCCTGGCCTATGCCAATCGGCATGCCAACCCCCGGACCATGACCATTTCACAGTACACCTCGACCCTGCTGTCCCAGGAGGGCGACGTGGCCTTCACGTCGGCACGCAAGCCCCTCCTGATCGAGCTGGCCAACCTGCGGGCCGACTGGAACAGCGTTCTGGCCGCCTTTCGTGGCTACCTTGCCTTCCGCAGCCCGGCACTGGGCGAAAACTTCGCTCTGTATCTCGATCAGGTGATGACGCGCGTGGAGACTGTGCGCGCGCGCTACGGTCAGTTGCTGACCTTCGAACAGGAGGAGGCGGTCGAGGAGCTGGCGGTGATTCTGCCGCAGTTCGCAAAGGCGGCACGCGAGGCATTCGAAATTCATGCCAGCGATGAGTGGCGGGTTGACGCCTACCGCGTCGCCAACGAGCTGATTCCCCAATTCCAGAAAATCGAAGCGGAGGTCGGCGGATTCGTTGCCGACGAGCAGGCGGCCATCCGGTCGCAGACCGAGCGGCTCGGCGGTGTCATCCAGAAGACCTGGCTCACTACCGGCCTGATCTCGGTGGCGGCGATGCTTCTGGTGATCCTGCTCGCCAGTCTGTCGGTGCTGACCCTTTCGACGCCGCTCAAGCAGGTTGCCCGGCGGATGCAGGACATTGCCCAGGGCGAGGGGGACCTCACCCAGCGGCTCCGGGTGGTGGGCCGGGACGAGATTGCCCAGGTGAGCATGGCCTTCAATACCTTTACCGAAACCATCCAGCAGCTGGTGCGTCAGGTCATCGGAACCTCGAGCGAGCTGAAGGGCTCGGCCAGCGGACTGTTGACCGCCTCGGAGCAGGGACGGACCGGCACGCACAGGCAGAGCCAGGAGACCGAATCCCTCTCGCAGGGCATGAGCCAGACGCTGGAGGCGGCCGAGGAGGTGGCGCGCAGCGCCGAGCAGACGGCCCAGGCGGTGCGCGAGGCACAGGAACTGGTCGCCGAGGGGCAGTCGGTCATCGCGACGAGCGCCGACTATGCCGATGCCCTTGACCGGAACATGGACAGCGCCGAGTCGTTGATCACGGATCTCGCGCGACAGACCCAGACGATCGGCAGCGTGCTGGACGTGATCGGCGGCATTGCCGAGCAGACCAACCTGCTGGCCCTCAATGCCGCGATCGAGGCGGCCCGCGCCGGAGACCAGGGGCGCGGTTTCGCCGTCGTGGCCGAGGAGGTGCGGTCTCTGGCCACGCGCACCCAGCATTCGACGCAGGAGATAACCGGCATCATCCAGCGCCTTCAGGAGGGTGCCGGCAATGCCGTCGAGGCCATGACCCAGGGGCGTGCGCAAAGTGGCCGCAGTGCCGAGGCCACCCAGCGCGCCAAGGAGACCTTCGACCGGATTCTGGCCGCCATGGAGCGGCTGACGGACATGAACAACCGCATTGCAGCGTCGGCCGAGGAGCAGTCCTCCGTTTCGGCGCAGATGAAGGACAACATCGACACGATCAACGTCATTGCCGGCGAAACGGCGGGTGCCGCCGATGAGATCAGCCGCTCGGGCGAGGAAGTCTCCCGTCATGCGGACGAGCTTGAGGCGCTTGTGCGCCAGTTCAAGGTCTAGGAAGTCTCCGCACCGGGCCCTTCCCCGCCGCCGGGGCCGGCAGGCCACGCTCACGCGGCGGGCCTCGCCCGCTTCACGTCCCGCCAGTGCCCCGCCTTGTGTGCAAAGTGTCCTAAATCAAGCCCGTCCAGCCCATTCCCAATCCGCTCAGGCTCAGCGTGATGACCACTGTCCAGGGCGGCAGTTTCCAGGCAGCCAGCATCACGAAACCGGCGGCCACTAGTGCGAGGTCCAGTGGCTTGTCGAGGCTGCTGGTGATCAGCGGGTCGTAGAGCACCGCGGCAAGCACGCCAACCACCGCCGCATTGGCGCCGGCGACCGCGCCCCGGAGTTTCGGTCGGTGCGCGACCCGGTACCAGATGGGCAGAATGGCCATCAGCAGCAGGATGCCGGGCAGGAAGATCGCGATCAGGCCCAGCGTGGCGCCGAGCATCGGGGATTGGGCGGGCGCCAGCAGGTAACCGAGGTAGGCGGCAAAGGTGAACAGCGGCCCGGGAACTGCCTGGGCCGCGCCATAACCGGCCAGAAAAGCCTCGGCTTCGATTTGGCCGGTCTGCACAAACGATCCTTCCAGCAGGGGCAGCACCACATGCCCCCCGCCGAAGACCAGTGCGCCGGCTCGGTAGAAGGCATCAACCAGTGCCAGGCCCGGCAGGTCTGTCAGGCTTGCAAGCAGGGGCAGGCCAAGAAGCAGGGCTGTAAACAGCAGCAGCGGCAGCTGCCACCCGCCGGAAGAAGGCTTTTCCGGGGAGGGCGAGCGGGAAGTGTCCGATCGGAGCAGCGCCCCGGCCAGCCCTCCGGCCAGGATCGCAGCCATCATGCCGATCACCCCGCCGAACAACGCGATCAGTGCGATGGCCAGCACGGCGATGGTGGCCCGTGGTCCATCCGGACAAAGCTTGCCGGCCATGCCGACGACGGCGTGGGCCACGATCGCCACGGCGACAAGCTTCAGGCCATGGATCACCCCATCTCCCGCTGGGCCGGAAATCAGCACCGCGCCGGCTGCGAAAGCGGTCAGCAGGGCAGCCGAAGGCAGGGTGAAAGCCGCCCAGGCGAGCAGCCCGCCGGCGAGTCCACCGCGCTGCAATCCCAGTGCGAAGCCCACCTGACTGCTTGCCGGCCCCGGCAGAAACTGGCAGAGCGCTACAAGGTCCGCATAGCGCGCATCGTCCAGCCAGCGCCGCCGCTTGACGAACTCCTCGCGAAAATAGCCCAGGTGAGCGATCGGGCCGCCAAACGAGGTCAGCCCAAGCCACAGGAATGCCTTGAAGATTTCCACAAGCCGGGCTGGGCGGCTGCATGACGCGCTGACGTCGGCCATGGTTGGGTCCTCTTGAGGATGTGGTCAGGTTGGTCGGCGAGTGGGTTTGCTGCTGAGTTGACGTCAAACAACGGCCTGTCGATCGGGTACCGCGGATATTTCAGGCCAGGGGAGGGGCTGCTCCGATTCATTGTGCGCGTGTGGGCCAGATTCGGAAAACCGAACACCGGCGGATGCGCCAGGCAACCGGCCGGTGTTTGATTGACGAGTTGCTTGATCGGCCGTGCCAGCCGGAGCTGGCACGATGGGCAGGCTTCAGCAGCTCGGGTTCTGGCTGTGGTTGCAGCCACTGGTGTCCGTGAACTGCTGGGTGCTGTACTCGTCCTGGGGCAGCTTGCGCAGTGCCTGTCCCTGTTCGGTCAGCGACTTGACGTAGTCGACGAAGCTCTGAGCGTACTCGGAGTAGGTGTCTTCGGAGCGTCCGTCCTCGGTGATGCGGCCAAAGGTTGCATACCCGTCGCGCCCGTTGCTGATGAAGTCGTGGGTCACCACCCGGTAGCTCCTGGTCGTGTCGATCGGCTGCCAGTCGCCGGTCAAACGCGGGTTGACCTCAACCTGACTGATTCGCTGGCCGCGCGCCCGGGATGCGTCGACGTGGTAGCGCAGACCCGAGGCATAGGGATAGGCGCCGGTCGAACCGCCGTTGTCGTAGATGTTCGCCAGTGCGTCCTCAAGGACCTCGATGATCTCGGCGCCCGTCATGGTCAGGACCACCATGTTGTTGGCAAACGGCAGCAGGGCGTAGGCATCGGCAATGGTGAAGTCGCCGGCGGGAATATTGATGATCCCTACGCCGCCGCCGTTCTGGATGGCCATGTCGGCGGAGGGTTCCTTCATCAGAAATGCCTTGGCGACGATATTGGAAATGTCAGAACCCCTTTCGTAGGTTTCAGACGGCTCGCAGAGCGGGGCTCCGCGATTGTCACCGGGAATCCGGGCAAGGCAGAGGTTCTCGGCCACCTGACCAATCACGGTCTGCTTGAGCACGTCGACCTGTTCGTCGTAGCCGGCCAGAAGGCTGGTGGCGGTGCTGTCCGAAGCGACAGCGCGTACCTCCGGCAGCGCGGTCAGTCGCTCAAGAACCACGGCCTGGTCTGCTGCGTTGAGCGTGACTTCTTCTCCGCCCAGTTCGGCGGTGAAGCTGGCCCCGTCAATCGGCATGACCGGGCTGCCGCTGCACTCGATGACCTTCCCGTTCTCGTCGAAGGACACGTCCAGGCGTCCCAGGACCTGGGTGTATTCCCAGGCCTGGACGACACAGGCCGTATCGCCATCTGCGTTGGTGACCACGGTTGGATAGGGGCCCTCCGGCTCGAAACCGAGGCCCATCAGGTTGTCTGCGCCGAGCAGCGTGTGCGAGTCCCCGCCAACCACGACATCAACACCGCGCAGGTTCTGGGCCAGTGTCGTCTCGTTGCCGTACTGGTAGTGCGTGAGCAGGATGATCTTGTCAACGCCCCGCGCCGCGAGCTCGTCGATGTACTTCTGGGCGGTAGCCGTTTCATCCAGAAACTCGGTGCCCGGCAGTGGCCGGGAGGAGTTCTTGGTCTTGCCCGCGATGTCGATTCCAATGACACCGAGCTTCTGACCCGAGCGTTCGACAATGGTGTATGGGCTGATTCGATCCCGGATGGGTGATTCATTGGCGGGTACCACATTGGCCCCGAGCACCGGCGTCTGACAGGTGCCGGAATGCAGGTAATCAATGAAGCGGGCCAGACCTGCATCACTGTCGTCGAACTCGTGGTTTCCAACAGTGAAAGCGTCAAAGCAGATACGGTTCATCATGGCCGCGTCGGCTTCGCCCTCGAACAGGGTGTAGTACAGCGTTCCGGTGATGGCGTCGCCCGCATGCAGCTTGAGCACGTTTGCAGATTCGCCGGTCAACTCCTCGACCAGACCAATCATCCGCGGGTAGCCGCCGTAGCGCACTTCCACCTTGCCCGCGTCCGGCGTGATGGACAGTGGCAGGTCGGAGACGTCAAGGCCGAAGTCGTGCTCGTCGAGATGGGAATGGTGGTCGTTGATGTGCAGGATGGTGACATCCAGCGGCTCGTTGTTGTGGTCATCCGAGTTGCAGGCAACCATTGCGGCTAGTGCAGCGGCTAGTGCCGTTGCACGGGCTGCGTTTCGACGGATCATGACGGAATGTCCTCTCGTGGTGGACCCGGGTTAGCCACCTGATTTGGCTGCGGCCAATCCCCGTTTGCTCTCCGCTTCAGCCTGATGACCGGGTGGGGCATGGGACGGACTGGACCGACTCCGCGCCTTGCCAGCACATTCTTTCCCCGCAGTCGGCGGGGCCCAATCAGCTTTGCTTCCCCGAATTTCTTCCTATCGTGCGCTTTTGGCCTTGATGGCCAGGGCCGCCTGGTTGCGCAGGGTGCGCAGCGCCGTGGTATTTTCGCTGTGGAACGTCGACTGGCTGCCCTCAAGGTAAAACAGGCCCAGTGGCGCCCGGTTGATGTAAATGGGATAGAGCATGGCACGGTCGGCCTGCCGCCGAAACTGCCACTCCAGGATACTGTCGGAGGGCATCGCTGGACGCATGATGTGCCGGTCGTCGCCTGTCTGGAAAATTTCGGCGATCCGGCTGGCTTCGTGCAGGGAGACGTTCATGTAGTCGCGCAGTTGCGCGTATTCCTCGCCAAATCCCATGCGCGGATGCAGTTGCCACTGCTTGCGGTTGAGCATGAACAGCACGGAGAGGTCCAGGTTCAGGCCCTGGTGCATGCCTTCAAGGATCGACAGAAAGACCTCGCCCAGTTCGTATTCGCCGGTCAGCAGTTCGGCGATGTCCTGGATGCTCTTGACCAGAAGCTCGGAGCGTTCGAGCTTGGGTGGCTCTTCAAAGTCCTTGGGCACCGGTTGGCCACCCTTGAGGCCGACGCGGGCCAGGAACGCGGGTGTGCCGTGCTCCTTGGCCAGCAGCACCCGGTATTCGATGATCCGGTCACGGGCACCCTTGGTCGCCTTCTCCAGTTGCTGGTGATCCAGTCCGGCGTCTCGGGCCAGCTCTGCCATCTGCTCCTGCATCTGCTCGTAGCTTTCGGCGGTGGCAATGACTGCCGAGCATTCCTTGGCGATCTGGGCGAGCCGCAGGGCGCGCGCGGCCGGGTCAAGCCGGCCGATCTTGCCTTCCTGGTGATGGGTGGTCAGGAATCGCCGCGCGGTCTCCGGCATGCCCCACTGTTCGCAGACCTCCCGTGCCAGTGCGACAGGCAACACGCCGATCACCTTTTGAATGGCGGTTTCCTCGGTCAGGTCTTCGCCGTGCATGAGCCGCTGGATCTCGGCCAGCTCGTCCTGGGCATGCCGGTAGACCAGCAGGGCGCCGAAGTCCTGAAACAGCGCGCAGAGAAACATTTCCTCGGGCGACAGGCCACCGAGCTGCTTGGCGAGACTCTGGGCCAGGAACGCCTGGTGCAACGCCTGCAGAAAGCGGCTTTGGAGCAGTTGCCCGTAGCGCCTGGACTTGATGTGCTCGAACAGTGAAAGGGCCAGGGCCGAACTGCGAACTTCCTCGAAGCCGAGCAGCACCACCGCCCGGGAGACGGTCTGAATTGGGCCGCCCATATGCCGGTACTGCGCGGCGTTGGACAGGCGCAACATCCGGTTCGTCAGCGCCGGGTCACGCAGGATCATCGCTGCCAGCTCGTTGGCCGAGCTGTATTCGTCGTCCACCAGTCGGTAGACCTCCTGGACGGTGCGCGCAAAGGCTGGAAAGTCCGGGTTCGCCGAGATCTTCTTGAGCAGCTTCTGATAGGCGTTGGTTGGCGCCATGGGTTGACCGGTTTTCCGTTCCTGAGGACGGCGCAGAATACCATTTTTTGCACGGGCCTAGCCTGCGGGTGTTGCTGCCGTGATCGTTTTTTCCGAATCCCGAACCCGATGTCCCTGGTTCGGTTCAGGCCACGCGAGCCCGCCGCCACACAGCGTTCGGTCTCCAGGTGTCGCGAAGTGGACAATTCGGGCCAGACGCCCGGGCGACAGGCAGCCAGGCGGCAAGACGGATGCGCATCCGACTGCTGCCCCCGGTCAGCCCCCTTTGACCGGGGGCAGCAGCCGGAAGCGCCAGGGTGCGAGCCGGTCGGACTCCTCGGCATAGTCGATGCCGATCCGCGGTCCGCAGATGATCTGCCTGCCGGTCGGGGCCCCGGCCCGGGCGAGCCAGAGCCCAGCGCCGGTGGTTAAATCGAGGCCGTCGTGGGTCCGATCAATCGCCAGGGCTCGGGTGAGCTTGCCCGGGCCATTGGCGAGGCGATTCTCGGGGACCGGACGCAGATACTGCATTGTCTCCAGTCCCATGACCGGCTCCACGGCCCGGATCAGGACCCCGGCTGGGTAATCGGCCCGGTCGGTGACCACGTTGAACAGGTCATGCATCCCGTAGACGAGATAGACGTAGGCATGCCCGGGCGGCCCGAACAGCGCGCGGGTTCTCGGGGTGCAACCCCGGGCGCCGTGACAGGCGGTGTCCTGCGGGCCGTCATAGCATTCGGTCTCGACGATGCGCCCGGCGAGCAGGACACCGTTCGAGAGTTCCCGGACCAGCAGGCAGCCGAGCAGGTCGCGGGCCACCTCGATGGTGGCGCGGGCGTAGAAGTTCCGGGGCAGCGGGTCCGGGCGGGTCAGGGCTGGCATTGCGGCAGCATGGGGTCCTCGATGCAGGATTCGGCCGTGCGCAGCGCCCGGTCGATCTGCCCACCGTACAGGTCGTAGTCGGCAACCCCGACAACTGCCCTGCCAAGCTGTGTTCCGTCCGGCCCCAGAAAGACCAGCGTCGGAGCCAGCTCGATTCCGAACGTCCGGGCAAACGCCCGGTCACGCACCTTGTCGCCTTCGGAATCGATCAGCGAGCGGCCCGTGTCCAGGCCCACGCGCCGGAACAGGGTGCGGGCGGCGTAGTCCGCGTTTCGGCTGAGCGGCTCCAGAAAGCTGGCCTCCACCTCGTGGCAGTAGTGGCAGTAGCTGGCATGAAAGAACACCAGCATGGGTACCTGCCGTTGCTGCATGGTTTCCAGGTCGGCCGGCAGATTTTCCAGCTCGGGGATCTTGGCCGCCTGCGCGGTGCCCGAAAGGGCGAGCAGGAGGAGTGTGATAATGTACAAATTTCGTTGCATTCCGTGTTTTCCGTTTCGACGTGCCGCAGGCTGTCGGCCCCTGCCGGGCGTGGCCTTCGTCGTTTGGGGAGCGGCGAGAAGTACGGGTCCGGCCTGCCGTGTCCCGTCACGCGCCCGGATTGTACCCGCTTGAATCGCCATGACCGTCGGGAGTCAACTCTTGGACCAGCAGAACCTCAAAGAATATCCGCCTCTTCGCATCGCCACCCGGGAAAGCCCCCTGGCCCTGTGGCAGGCCGAGCATGTCGCCGCCGAGCTGCGGCGTCTTCACCCGGGCCTGACCGTCGAGCTGGTCGGCATGACCACGCGTGGCGACCAGTGGCTCGACAGCCCGTTGTCGAAGCTCGGCGGCAAGGGGCTGTTCGTCAAGGAGCTGGAGGTGGCGATGATGGAAGATCGTGCCGACATCGCCGTGCACTCGATGAAGGATGTGCCGATGCACTTTCCCGAGGGGCTGTCGCTGATTGCCATCCTCGAGGGGGATGATCCGCGGGATGCCTTTGTCTCGAATCAGTACGGCGGCCTGGACGAGATGCCCGAGGGCGCGCGCGTGGGCACCTCCTCGCTGCGCCGGGAGACCCAGGTTCGTGACCGCTTCCCGCATCTGGAAGTGCTGCCGCTTCGGGGGAATATCAATACCCGCCTGGCCAAGCTCGACCGGGGCGACTTCGACGCCATCATCCTGGCCGCCTCCGGACTCCGGCGCATGGGATTTCATGACCGGCTGAAGGCCTGCCTGTCGCCGGAAGAGTCGCTGCCGGCCGTGGGGCAGGGTGCGCTCGGCATCGAGGCGCGGGTAGCCGATGACTGGGTTCGCGCGCTGATCGAACCGTTGATCCACCGGGACACCACCGTGCGCATCACGGCCGAGCGTGCGCTCAATACCCGGCTCAACGGCGGCTGCCAGGTGCCGATCGCCGGTTACGCCGAGCTGACCGGTGACCGCCTGTGGATGCGCGCGCTGGTCGGCAAACCGGATGGCAGCCTCACGCTGCGCGACGAGATCGAGGGTCCGCAGGATCAGGCCGAACAGTTGGGGATTGAGCTCGCCGACCGGCTCCTGGCCGCGGGTGCTGACGAGATCCTCGCGGCAATCCGTGCCTGAGATGGTGCCGCCGGAACTGGTCGTGCTCACGCGTCCTGAAGGCCGCAACGAGTCCCTGGCGGCGCGGCTGGCGACCTGGGGCGTGGACGTGGCGATCATGCCGGCAATCGCCATCGAGCCGGTCAAGCAATTGTCCGCGGCCCAAACGCTGGCCGGGCAGGATGCCGACGACTGGGTCTTCTTCGTCAGTGCAACTGCAGTGCGGCAGGCCGAGCGGCTGCGTCCGCTCGTCGAATGGCCTGCGGGTCACTTTGTCGCGGTGGGGCGCGCGACCGCCGTCGCCCTGGCCGAGGCGGGTCGGCCTGCGGATCTGGTGCCCGAGCCGGGTGAGGAGGAAACGGAAGGCCTGCTCGCGCGGCTGCCTGCCGAGCGCCTGTCAGGCCGCGTGGCGTGGATCGTGCGCGGATGCGGCGGTCGTGCCCTGCTCGCTCAGGCACTCTCCCGGATGGGGGCGCAGGTTCGGTTCCTGGAACTGTATCGCCGTGTCCGGCCAGCCATGGATCTGGCCGCGCTGGCTGCCCGTGCCCGGCGGGCCTTGTGGGTGATTACCTCCCCCGAGGGACTGGAAAACCTCACCGAGGCGGCCGCGTCTGGGGCGGTCCGTGATTGGCTGTTAAACTCGGATCTGATCGTGATCAACGAGCGAACGGTTCGCAAGGCGCGCGCGCTCGGCTTTTCCGGTCGCGTACTCGACTCCGGCGGCCCGGACGACGAGACCATGGCGCAGGCCGTGCGCGCGATCCTCGACGCGGACCGAGCGGTCCCGCAATCAGAACCCCTGGGGTGACCGACATGCAGGAAAAAAATCAGGCAGAACCGGCACAGAATCCGGATGCGGAAGCGCCCGAAGCTGCCGAAGCCCGCAGCGGAGGCACAGAGGCGCCGCCCGAGGCGCCCGCGACCTCGGGCAGCATCCGCGGCCTGGCCGTGGCGCTCGCGCTGGTGTCGTTCCTCCTGCTGGGCTCCATGGGCGCGGCGTTCTGGTTCTTTGCCCAGATCGGGATCGAGGCGCGCGAGGCCCTGACCGAGCAGATCGACATCCAGGCCGAGCAGGTCGCGTCCCTGGAAGCGTCCCGTGCGCGGCTGGCTGATGCCGAGTCACTCGCTTCGCTCGAGTCGCACCTGAACAGCCGGCTGGACCGGCTTGAGGCACGCGTGGACGAGGGGGTGGACGCCGCGACGGCCACCGCGGACAGCGCGCTTGCCCGCGCCGCGGATGTCGAGGCGGCCCTGGCCGGGCTGCGGGACGAGCTGGGCCGGGACGATCTGGCCTGGCGTCTGGCCGAGGCGTCGTTCCTGATGACGCGGGCGCAGGAGCGGTTGCGGATCGCCCGGGACCCCGAGGGGGCGCGCGTGGCAATCGACCAGGCAGACCGTCGGCTGGCCAGCCTGGCCATGCCCGAGCTGCTGCCGGTGCGTGAGGCGCTTGCCGCGGTCCGGACGCAGATCGAATCCCGGACGGTCATCGACCGGGTCGGCTGGACATTGAAGCTGCGAGCGCTGGGTGACGAGGTTTCGCGCTGGCCTCTGGCAGACGATACCGTGCCAGATCCGCCCGTCGAACAGCCGCCGGCGGGTTCTTCGGCCGACGACCCGGTTGACCCGGCGGCACCCTGGTACGAGCGCTGGCCGACGCAGGCCTGGCAGCAGCTTGCGCGCTGGTTCGACACCCAGGTGGCCGTGACCCGGGACGACCGGGCGGCCGACGAGCCGCCGCGGGTTCCGGTGGACCGCGAGACCCGGCTTTTGATCTCCGCCCTGCGCGAGGCGCTGGTCGACCGCGACCAGGTACAGACCCGATCGGCCATGGCTGCGCTGCGTGACTGGACAAAAACTCATTACCTGACGACCGCCGGCGGCGCCAAGGCGCTTCTGACGCTGCTCGACGAGATCGACGCCGGGTTGGAGGAGGCGGTGCTCCCTGACCTGAACGAGGCTTTCGCCGCCCTGAGATCGACCGGGCTGAGGCTGCCTGCTGCCGTCGATGACGGCCCGACCGGAGAAGCACCATGAGACGCCTGGCCTGGTTGCTGGTACTTGTCCTCGCCCTGGCGCTGGCCGGTGTGCTGTTTGTCCACGACCCCGGCAGCGTGTCGTTGAGTTTCCTTGGCTGGCATGTTCAGACCAACTTCGTGCTGTTTGCCCTTGGCCTGGGCGTGCTCTACCTGCTGTTGCGGGTCGTGCTTCGTCTGCTCGGGGGGATACTCGGCCTGCCGCGCTGGTTGCGCGAGCGCGGATTTCGCCGGCGCCGGGCCGCGTCACGCAAGGCGCTTGAAACCGGATTGGTGGACTTTGCCGAAGGGCGCTGGCGTCTGGCCGAGCGCAAGCTGCTTGGTCATGTCGAGCACAGCGAGACCCCGCTGATTCACTACCTGGCCGCCGCCCATGCCGCCCAGCGTCAGGGAGACCTGCAGGGCCGTGACCGGCACCTGCGCGGTGCCCATGACGCCATGCCGGAAGCCCAGCTTGCCATCGGGCTGACGCAGGCCGAACTGCAGATGGCGGCCGGCCAGTACGAACAGGCGTTGGCGACCCTGCGGCACCTGCATGAACTCGAACCGCGCCATGATCATGTCACCCGGCTCCTGGCCCATGTATGCCGCGAAGTGGGTGACTGGGAAGGGCTGATGCAGCTTTTGCCGGCGCTTCGGCGAATGAAGGTGCAGGTGTTGCCGGAGGCCGAGCTGATGCAGCTGGAAGTGGACGCCCTGCTCGGTCGGTTGCGCATGGCGGAAAGCGAGGGGGTCCCGGCGGTCACCCGGCTGTGGATGGAAGCCCGTCGGCCGGTCGCGGAGCTGGAGGAGGTCACGGCTGGTTATGTCCGGATCCTGTGTCGACTGGGCGAGTTCTCCACCGCCGCCGACATTCTGGAGCGCCGCCTGAAGTCCCGGTGGAGCGATCTGCTGGTCGAGCTCTGGGGCCAGATCAGCCATCCGGACCCGGAAGCGGCGCTGGCCCGGGTGGAGAACTGGCTCAGGACCGAGCCCGAGTCCGTGGCCCTGCTGCTTGCCGGTGCGCGAATCGCCGAATCGGTCGGGCAGTTCGACAAGGCGCGTGAGTGGCTGGAGACCGTGGTGCGGCTGGCCCCTTCCGTTCAGGCGCATCGCATGCTCGGTCAGCTTGCGCTCGCGCGAAAGGACAGTGCCGCCGCAGCCCGGCACTTTGCCGAGGCACTGTCGCTTTCCGGCGCCACCGGTCGAGGCCCGGTCAGCGATGCCTCGCCGAGCGTATCCGGCGGGCTGCTGCCCGATGGCCTGCGGTCGCTGCCGCCGCGGTGAAGGGCGCCCTGCCCGTCGCGCCGGGTGCCGTTTGGCCCGAGCGCAATGCCCAACAGCGGGTGCCTGATGCCTTTCGATCCCCGTGGCAGTTCCCGTGCCGAAACCCGGGCCTTTGGCCCTGAACCCATCCTTGACGACTGCCCGATGAAATACACGGATCTGCGCGACTTCCTTGCCCGGCTTGAACAGCGTCAGTTGCTCAGGCGGGTTTCACAGCCTGTCGACCCCCGCCTGGAAATGACCGAGCTGGCCGACCGGGTGCTGCGCCAGGGCGGACCGGCGCTGCTGATCGAAAACCCGATCGGTCACGACGTGCCGGTGTTGCTGAACCTGTTTGGCACCGTCGAGCGGGTGGCGATGGGCATGGGCGGCCAGTCGCTGGAAGATTTGCGCGAGATCGGCCGGCTGCTGGCGTTCCTCAAGGAGCCGGATCCGCCCAAGGGGCTCAGGGAGGCCTGGAACTCGCTGCCGATTTTCAAGAAAGTGCTCGACATGGCGCCGAAGACGGTACGTTCGGCGCCATGTCAGGAGGTCGTGATCGAGCAGCCCGACATTGATCTGGCCGACTATCCGATCCAGACCTGCTGGCCCGGGGATGCCGGGCCGCTGATTACCTGGGGGCTGGTGGTGACCCGCGGGCCGAACAAGCCGCGCCAGAACATGGGCATTTACCGCCAGCAGGTGATCGGCCGCAACCGGGTGATCATGCGCTGGCTGTCGCATCGTGGCGGTGCGCTGGATCTGCGTGACTGGCAACTCGAACACCCCGGCGAACCCTTTCCGGTCGCGGTCGCGCTGGGGGCGGACCCGGCGACCACCCTGGGTGCCGTGACTCCTGTGCCGGATTCGCTGGCAGAACATGCCTTCGCCGGCCTGCTGCGCGGGTCGCGCACCGAACTGGTTCAGTGCCTGACTCATGAGCTCAAGGTGCCGGCCAGCGCCGAGATGATACTCGAAGGCCATATCTACCCGGACGACATCGCCGACGAGGGACCGTTCGGCGACCACACCGGCTACTACAACGAGGTGGACCGCTTCCCGGTGTTCACCATCGAGCGGATCACCCAGCGCAAGCAGCCGATCTACCACAGCACCCACACGGGTCGGCCGCCGGACGAGCCGGCGATCCTGGGCATGGCGCTCAACGAGGTGTTCGTGCCGCTGATCCAGAAGCAGTTTCCGGAAATCGTCGATTTCTATCTGCCGCCTGAAGGTTGTTCCTACCGCATGGCGGTGGTTTCGATGCGCAAGCAGTATCCGGGGCATGCCAAGCGGGTGATGATGGGCGTGTGGTCGTTTCTGCGCCAGTTCATGTACACCAAGTTCGTGATTGTGGTGGACGAGGATATCGACGCACGCAACTGGCAGGACGTGATCTGGGCGATGACCACCCGAATGGACCCGGTGCGCGACACCCTGCTGGTAGAGAACACGCCGATCGATTACCTGGACTTTGCTTCGCCCGTTTCCGGGCTCGGCGGCAAGATGGGCATGGACGCGACCGGCAAGTGGCCGGGTGAGACCGACCGGGAATGGGGGCGGCCGATCGTGATGGACCCCTCGGTCCGCCGGCGCGTCGACGAGCTCATGGCGCAGCTGTTCGGGTAGTCGTCGCCCTGCAGCGCCTGACCAGTCGTGGACTGGCCGGCGCCCCTGAGCTGCCTGGGCAGCCCTGCTTTCGGGCATCAGAACGCCATTTCGACGCCGAGCCCGAGTGCCCAGGCCTTCTGGCGTTCGTTGTCATCCTCGTCCCGAGGCCAGAAATGCCCGAGGATCACCTCCCCGACCAGCCAGTCCCGATAGACAGGCTGCCTGTAGATGCCGCGCAGTCCATACTCGCCCACACCCACGCGCCGGCCGCTCTCGCCATTGGCCAAAAGCTCCAGTGACATCTCGCGCCGGTCACCGAGGACCTGGAACAGCCCGGCCGCGGACGACCAACGCAGTCCGTCGGTCTCGCTGCCGAAAGTGCCGGCGTTTCGCCAGCGGAAAACGAGACGCTCGGACAGCGCGTGGGTGTAGTCCAGCGCGCTTGTGGCGCCCACGCCGTCGGAAACCGCGACGAACAGGGTTTCGCGAAATTCGAGACTGGCGCGGTCCGAAAGCCACCACCGAACCCCGTAACGGGCCTGCGCATAGACCTTGTAGCCGCCGCGCACACCGAGACGCAGGTCCACGTTATCAAGCAGGTGATAGCCGACCCCGGCGAAGAACGTTTCGTCCTCCCGGCGATTTTCCGGCAGCAGCAGCTGGGATCTTGAAAAGGTCTCCGGGCGATCGTCGATCAGCTCTTCTTCGTTGTCTCGCCCGAAAAACAGGTAGGCCTTCTCATCGAGGTTTGGCATGTGCACCTGCAGCCGGAAACGCAGTGATCCCTTGAATCCTTCATCGGCCCGGTGCAGCCCGCGCAGTCTCAGGCGGCCACCGACTTCACCGCCTTCCTCGAAAGGCTTGTCTCCGAACCAGCCATCGATGTGGCTCAGCAGCCAGTAGGTCGAATAGCGCAGCCCCTCGCGGGAGCCATGCAGCCAGGCCATCCCGGTCGCGGGCGGGCGTTCTTCCCGGGTTGCGGGATCCGCGTCTCCCTGAGTCGAGTCCGCCAAGGTCTGAGTGGCCGGCAATGCAAGCAACAGCCACGTCAGAAGCAGCAAGGACCGGTGCATGATGCCCTCCCGGCCGGATGATTGAAGTGCCCGTCCCGCCGTGGACCCGTGTGGGGCCGGCAAGCCGTGCGGGGAATGTTCAGTATACGCCTGCGGCCGGCGCGTTGAACAACGCCGATGCGGTCGCCGGGACCGGTCGCGGCAGCGGATGCCTGATTTTGGCTGCGCATTCCTTACAATGCGCGATTTGGCTGTTGCTGAAGTAAACATGAAGAAATCGCTTTTTCGTTTTGAACTGCCCGAGCGGCTGATTGCCTCCGAACCGCCGCCGCAGCGCGGCCAGTCGAGACTGCTCTGTCTGGATGGCGCCACCGGCGCGCTCGAAGACCGGCAGTTTGCCGAGCTTCCCGACCTGCTGGAGCCGGGCGACCTGCTGGTGTTCAACGATACGCGGGTGATCCCGGCCCGGCTGTTCGGGCGGAAGGACTCCGGCGGCCAGGTGGAAGTGCTGATCGAGCGGATTACCGGTCACGAGACCGCGCTGGCACAGGTGCGGGCCAGCAAGGCGCCGCGCGCCGGCACAAGGCTGCACATGGAAGGGGCATTCACGCTGGATGTGACCGGGCGTGACAAAGACCTGTTCGCGCTGCGTTGCGACGCACCGCTGCTCCCGCTGCTCGAGGCTCATGGTCACATGCCGCTGCCGCCCTATATCCAGCGGGCCGATCGCCCCGAGGACCGGGCGCGCTACCAGACGGTCTATGCCCGGGAAGCCGGGGCGGTGGCGGCGCCCACGGCCGGGCTGCACTTCGACGAGGCCATGCTCGACAGGCTGGCCGATCGGGGACTCGAGCGTGCATTCGTGACGCTGCATGTCGGCGCGGGCACCTTCCAGCCGGTACGCACCGAGAACATCACCGAGCACCGGATGCACAGCGAATGGTTGCGGGTGCCGCCGGAAACCGTCGAGGCCATCGGGCAGTGCCGTGCCCGCGGCGGTCGGGTGATCGCCGTGGGGACCACGGCGGTCCGCTCCCTGGAGACGGCCGCCCTGGCCGGGGCCATTCAACCCTTCGAGGGGGAGACGGACATCTTTATCTATCCGGGCAAGCGCTTCCGGGTCGTGGATGCGCTGATCACCAATTTCCACCTGCCCGAGTCGACACTGATCATGCTGGTGGCCGCACTGGCAGGTCGTGAGCGCGTGCTCGGTGCGTATCGGCATGCGGTTGCCGAGTCCTATCGTTTCTTCAGTTACGGTGATGCGATGCTGATCACCCCGGACCCGGAGGCACTCGATGGCCGCTGAATTCTTCAGTCTGACGGCCCGAAGCGGCGCCGCGCGGCGTGGGGCGTTGCACTTTGCCCGCGGCACCGTGCAGACCCCCGCCTTCATGCCGGTGGGGACCTACGGCACGGTCAAGGCCATGACTCCGGAGGAGTTGCGGCAGATCGGTGCCCAGATCATCCTCGGCAATACCTTTCATCTGATGCTTCGCCCGGGCACCGAGATCATCGGTTTGCACGGGGACCTGCACGATTTCATGAACTGGTCCGGTCCGATCCTCACGGATTCCGGCGGGTTCCAGGTTTTTTCCCTGTCCGACCTGCGCAAAATTAGCGAGGAAGGGGTCACCTTTGCCTCGCCCGTTGACGGCTCGCGCGTCACGCTCTCGCCGGAGCGTTCCATGGCGGTCCAGGCGGCGCTCGGTTCCGATATCGTGATGATTTTCGACGAGTGCACGCCTTATCCGGCGACCGAGCAGGCGGCGGCCGAGTCGATGCGTCTGTCGCTGCGCTGGGCAGCGCGTTCGCGCGCGGCGCATGACGAGGTACAGGGCGCGGATCGGGCGGCCCTGTTCGGTATCGTGCAGGGCGGGATGTACGAGCCGCTGCGGCAGGAGTCGGCGGCGGGCCTCATCAGCATTGGCTTCGACGGTTACGCGGTCGGGGGGCTGTCGGTCGGCGAGCCGCCCGAGGAGCGCGAGCGCGTGCTTGACTGTACCCTGCCGCTGTTGCCGGTGCAGGCGCCGCGCTACCTGATGGGCGTGGGCAAGCCCGAGGATATCGTCGAGGCGGTGCGTCGGGGCGTGGACATGTTCGATTGCGTGCTCCCGACTCGGAACGCCCGCAACGGCCATCTCTTTACGCAGTGGGGCGACCTGAGACTGCGCAACGCGCGTCATGCCCGCGACACGCGCCCGGTGGACGCCGACTGCGGCTGCTACACCTGCCGGCACTACTCCCGTGCCTATCTAAAGCACCTGGACAAGTGCAACGAGATTCTCGGGGCCCGGCTCAACACGATCCACAACCTGTACTACTACCAGGCGCTCATGCGGGAAATCCGCGAGTCGATCGAACAGGACCGGTTTGCCCATTGGGCCGTGGATTTCTACGCCCGTCGCAGCCGCGGCGTAGACTGATCCCGCGGCATCCCCGCGGTCTCGCCGGTTTGGCGATGCTTGTGGCATACTCTGCAGCCGGTTTGTCCCGGTCGGGCTCCCCGGGTCGGGATGGTGCGCATGATTTACAGAAATTTTGAGGTAAGAACGAATGTTCCCGATTTCAAACGCGATGGCTGAAACCGCAGAGGCGGCGGCTGGTGAGCCGAGCCTGCTCGCGACTTTCCTGCCGCTGTTCCTGATTTTTGCCGTGATGTACTTCCTCCTGATCCGCCCGCAGATGAAGCGGCAGAAGGAGCACCGCAAGCTGGTGGAAAGTCTCGACAAGGGCGATGAGGTGGTGACCAGCGGGGGCCTGCTGGGACGCATCGTTCGCCTGCACGACAGCTTCGTGACTGTCGAGCTGGCTGATGGGCTGGAAGTACAGGTCCAGCGACATGCCATCGGCACCGTGATGCCCAAGGGCACGATGAAGGACCTGCGGGACGGCAAGACCGACTGACCTGCGTCGAGCCCGCCTGCGCGGCTCAGGCCGGGCATGGCGCGGCGCCGTATTCAAGCATGGTGCCCGTTCTGGAGGGGCGCATTTTTCATGAACCGTTATCCCTTGTGGAAGAACCTGCTGGTGCTTCTCGTCCTGATCGTGGCGGTGCTCTACGCACTGCCCAACGTGTTCGGCGAGGACCCGGCCCTGCAGGTTTCCAAGCGCGGCGCCGAGATGACGCAGACGGACCTTGACCGGGTCCGGTCCGTGCTGTCCGTGGCCGACATCCCCCTTGCCGGTGCCGAGCTCCAGGAGGGCAGCGCCCTGCTGCGCTTTGCCAGCACCGATGACCAGCTTCGTGCCGCAGACCAGGTTGCCCTGCGGCTGGCAGACAGCTACAACGCGGCGCTGAATCTGGCGCCGGCAGCCCCGGAGTGGCTGACCCGTCTCGGCGCGCTGCCCATGTACCTCGGCCTCGACCTGCGTGGCGGGGTGCACTTTCTGATGGAAGTGGACATGCCCGCCGCGATCGCGCAGGCGCTGGAACGCAATGTCGACTCCATGCGCAGTGACATGCGCGAGGCGCGCATCCGCTACCTGACCGCGAACGCGGAGGATGGGCAGATCGAGATCCGCTTCCGCGATGTCGAGGCGCGGGACGAGGGCGAGGCAATGCTCTCGGAGCGGTACGACGAGCTGGACTTCAATGCCGGCATGCGCGGCGATTCACCGATGCTCTACGCGACCATCACCGAAGAGGCTGCGGAAGCCGAGCGGGCGGCGGCGCTGGAGCAGAACATCACCACCCTGCGCAACCGGGTCAACGAGCTCGGTGTGGCCGAGCCGCTGATCCAGCAGCAGGGAGACAACCGGATCGTGGTGCAACTGCCCGGTGTGCAGGACACCGTGCGGGCTAAGGAGATCCTCGGAGCCACCGCAACCCTCGAGTTCCGACTCGTCGAAGGCTCGCCCGTGGACTGGGAAGACGCCGCCAGCAGCGGGCGTGTCCCGGTTGGTGCGCGACTCTACCGGGAGCGTGATGGTGGCCCGGTTCTGCTGAAGCGGCAGGTCATCATCACCGGCGACCGCATCACCGGCGCCGCTTCCGGTCTGGATCAGCAAAGCGGTTCGCCTGCGGTCTTCATCAATCTCGACGGTCAGGGCGCGCGGCGCATGAGCGCGATTACCCGTGACAATATCGGCCAGCCGATGGCCGTGGTGTTCATCGAGCACCAGTCGGATGTGAAGATGGTGGACGGCGAGCTGGTGCGTGAGCGCCGTATCGTGGAGGAGGTGATCAATATCGCGACCATCCGCGACGAGCTTTCCAGCCGGTTCCAGATCACCGGACTGGATTCCACCCAGGAGGCGCGTGACCTCTCGCTGCTGCTTCGTGCCGGGGCCCTGCGGGCGCCCATGGAGATCATCGAAGAACGCACCGTGGGCCCGAGCCTTGGTGCCGACAATATCGAGGCCGGCGTGAAGGCTGCCATCCTGGGCTTCCTGCTGGTTGCGATCTTCATGGTGGTCTACTACCGGATGTTCGGGCTGTTCTCCAATGTCGCGCTGGTGGCGAACCTGGTGATCATCGTCGCGGTGCTGTCGATGCTCCAGGCGACGCTGACCCTGCCGGGTATCGCGGGCATCGTGCTTACCCTGGGCATGGCGGTGGATGCCAACGTGCTGATCAACGAACGGATCCGGGAAGAGCTGAGAAACGGCATGACGCCTCAGGCCGCCATCAAGGCCGGCTACGACCGGGCCTTTCTGACCATTCTTGATGCCAATATCACCACCCTGCTGGCGGCGCTGGCGCTGTTTGCCTTCGGGACCGGCCCAATCAAGGGTTTCGCCGTGACGCTGTCGATCGGGATTCTCGCGTCGATGTTTACCGCGATCATGGTGACGCGGGCGTTGGCCAACCTGGTTTACGGCAGGCAGCCGCGTCTCAAGTCGCTCTCGATCGGAGGATACTGATCGCATGAATATCGTGCCGACCAACACCGATTTCGATTTCTTCGGCAGGCGCCGGGGCGGTTACATTTTCTCGGTCCTGCTGATGGTGCTCGCCCTCGGCTCGCTTGCGGTCAAGGGTCTGAACTTCGGGCTGGACTTCACCGGCGGCGTGCTGATCGAGGCCGGTTACGAGGAGGCCGCGGACCTGCCGGCCATCCGCGAGGTGCTCTCGTCGAGTGGAATCGACGACGCCGTGGTGCAGTATTTTGGCTCCTCGACCAGCGTGATGGTCCGTCTGCCGCCGATTGCTGACGAGAATCAGTCCGAGGTATCCGGCCGTGTCCTGGCTGCCCTGCAGGTTCAGGACCCGGATGTACAGATGAGGCGGGTCGAGTATGTGGGCCCCGCGGTCGGCAAGGAGCTGATCGAGGCCGGCGGCCTGGCCGTGATCTTCGTGTTGGCCGGCATCCTGATCTACGTGGGTTTCCGATTCGAGCTGCGCCTGGCCGCCGGCGCGATCGTGGCCCTGATTCACGATCTCGTGATCGTGCTGGGGATCGTCAGTCTGTTCCAGATCGAGTTCAATCTGACGGTGCTGGCTGCATTCCTGGCGCTGGCCGGCTATTCCATCAACGACACGATCGTGATCTTCGACCGCATCCGCGAGACTTTCCAGAAGATGCGCAAGGGGACCGAGCAGCAGGTCATGAATATCGCGATCAACAGCACCCTCGCGCGCACGGTCGTCACCTCCGGCACAACCATGCTCACGCTGGCGGCGCTGCTGGTCTTTGGGGGTGAGGCGCTGTTCGGCTTCGCCTTGGTGCTTCTGATCGGCGTGGTTCTGGGGACCTACTCGTCCGTTTTCGTGGCCAGTGCCGCATCTTTGGACATGGGCCTCCGGCGCACCGACCTGCTCAAGATCGAGGACAAGGAGGCGGTGGACGATCGGCCCTGACCGGCCGTCTGCCGCTCTCATAGAGATAGAGATCACGCGCCCGCGAAAAACCGCGCGACAACGCACTCAAGGCAACGCAAAAGGGCCCGGCAAGCGACTGCTTGCCGGGCCCTTTTGCGTTGTGTGGTCGGAGTGACAGGATTCGAACCTACGACCCCTACGTCCCGAACGTAGTGCTCTACCAGGCTGAGCTACACTCCGAGGGTCAACTCGCGCGATCGGCGGACAGTTGTGCCAGCGCCCCAAGCGCTTCGCGCCAGGGCGTGTCGGGAAGCACAGCCAGCGCATCGCATGCCCTGGTTGCCTCTGATTTCGCGAGGGCGGCAGTATAGTCGAGCGCCCCGGTCCGCGCAACTATGCGGTGGATCTCCTGCATGTGCTCGCCGTGCTGGCCTTCGATTGCCGCGCGGATCAGCCGCGACTCGTCGGCATTGCCGCGTTGCATGGCGATGATCAGCGGCAGGGTCGGCTTGCCCTCGGCGAGGTCGTCTCCGAGGTGCTTGCCCGTCATGTCCTCGTCCCCGTCATAGTCCAGCACGTCGTCCATCAGCTGAAACGCCGTGCCCAGGTGCATGCCGTAACGGCCCATTGCGGCCTGGGTCTTTTCGTCGCTGTGCGCGAGAATCGCGCCAATCTGGGCGGCGGCCTCGAACAGCTTGGCGGTCTTGCAGTGGATCACGCTCATGTAGCGCGCCTCGTCCGTGTCCGCGTCCCCGCAGTTCATCAACTGCATCACCTCGCCTTCCGCGATCACGTTGGTGGTCCTCGCCA
The DNA here is from genome assembly GCA_046541195.1 of Halothiobacillaceae bacterium. GTDB lineage: Bacteria > Pseudomonadota > Gammaproteobacteria > Halothiobacillales > Halothiobacillaceae > JBKHDT01. The sequence continues at coordinate 69,824 of JBKHDT010000005.1, forward strand.
GCAGCGCCATGATCGCCATCTCGCGCGGCTCGACCATCATTTCGAACGCGCGGGAGTACAGAAAATCCCCGACCAGCACCGCCGCCGAGTTGCCAAAGCGGACATTGGCGGTGTCACGTCCCCGCCGCAGTGTCGAGTTGTCGACCACGTCGTCGTGCAGCAGGGTCGCAGTGTGGATGAATTCGATCACCGCCGCCATCTGCGGCGCCCAGCCACTGCGATCACCGACGGCCCGGGCCGCCAGGACGGTAATCATCGGTCTGAACCGCTTCCCGCCCGCCCCGATGATGTACGCGGAAAGCTGGTTGACCAGCGCAACATCCGATGCCAGCCGCTGGGTGATGACCTCGTTGACCGTCTGCATGTCGTCCGCGGCCAGTGTCCGAATCTGATCGAGTTTCATGCGTTTTGCTGTCTCGCCCCAATGTTTCACAAAAAGTGTGCCCGCCAGCCGCCTTTTTGCGCTGCTTCGCCCGGCGGGCCAAATGGGCTCTTCGCCGGCTGGCGCGCGCGACAGCCCTGGTCCCGGTCGCGTGGAGCCGGACGCCCGAACGATTCCCTGCGCCGGGTCGGGCGCGCTCACGATACACCAAAGCCGCGCGCCTGGGCAGGCTCGACGCCCTGCAGGCGGCCATCCGTCCCGCCGCACTTGCGCCGGCGCTTCGCAGCCACTAGAATTCGCCCCCACGCCGGCTTAGCTCAGTTGGTAGAGCAACCGCCTTGTAAGCGGTAGGTCGTGAGTTCGAGTCCCACAGCCGGCACCAGCTTGACATGTGATTGCGCCACGCCCGTTGCCGAGTCCGGACCTGTGGCCGCCGCGTGTTGGCGTGTTGACATGGGGCGAGCGGTCATTACAATGGCGCGTCTTTGGTGGGGTTCCCGAGCGGTCAAAGGGAGCAGACTGTAAATCTGCCGGCACTGCCTTCGAAGGTTCGAATCCTTCCCCCACCACCATATTCCGGGTGCGCGGCCCTGTCAGTCCGGGCAGCAGCCCAACCGGTTTGCGGGTGTAGTTCAATGGTAGAACCTCAGCCTTCCAAGCTGATGGCGTGGGTTCGATTCCCATCACCCGCTCCACGTTTTGGCTCATGTAGCTCAGTTGGTAGAGCACGTCCTTGGTAAGGACGAGGTCACCGGTTCAAATCCGGTCATGAGCTCCATATTTTTGTCCAGGTGATCCTGTTTTCGGAGGATTGGCAATGTCCAAGGAAAAATTCGAGCGTAGCAAGCCGCACGTGAACGTGGGCACGA
>JBKHDT010000006.1:0-70507 GCA_046541195.1 Halothiobacillaceae bacterium
CCCGAGCCCGAACCCGAGCCCGAACCCGAGCCCGAACCTGAGCCTGAGCCTGAGCCCGAGCCCGAGCCCGAACTGGAGGAACAGCCAGACATCGAGCAACCGAGCGACCAGGCACCCGATACGCAAGCGGCCGCCGAACCGGTGTCTGCCAGGTCGTCGGAAGTCGACCCGGCACCGCCGAGCCGTCCTGACGAACCGGCGTCCCCCGAGTCGGTGGCCGGGAACGATCCGGCCGCGGAAAATCGATATGCCGAACAGGTTCGGGCGGCTGTCGAGCGCTGCAAGGAATACCCGCGCCTGGCTCGTCGCCTGCGTGAGGAGGGTACGGTCGTGATGCGTTTCACACTGGCTCGGGATGGCAGCCTGCTGCAGGCCGAAATGGCTGCCTCGTCAGGCCGTGACCGGCTGGACAAGGCAGCCAGGCAGGCGATCGAATGCATGGATGCGCCGCCCTTCGAGCGCTCGATGCGCGGGGCCCGGCGGCAGTTCGAACTGCCGATTGAATTCCGGTTGTACTGACGGGATGTCGCGGTTTCCGGGCGCCGCGGTTTCGCGGGGCCTCCCGGGTGTCTTGCCGCACTGCCTCAAGGACCCCCAACGACCGGAATGCCCCTGCCTGCCGTTACGTGCGCGGCAGGACCGTCAGCGGCGCGGGTCATTGCCCTGGCACAGATCCCGCATCGCGTATCGAGCCGGTCGGCCAATGTGATAACCCTGCGCCAGATCGACCCCGAGCTTGCGTACCTCGGTCAGCACCTGTGCGCTCTCGACGTATTCGGCCACGGTGCGAATGTCCAGCTCCCGGGCCAGTTGGGCAATGCTGCGCACGAAGGCGCGGTCGGTGTCTTCCGAGGCCATGTTGGCAATGAAATCGCCTTCGATCTTGACGAAGTCGATGGGGAAGCGCTTGAGATAGTGGAAGGAGGAAAAGCCCGAGCCGAAATCGTCGATGGCCAGCCCGAAACCTTCTTCCTTGAGTTCCTGGACGAACTTTTCCAGCAGCGTGAAATTGCGCACGGTTTCCCGTTCGGTGATCTCGAACACGATCTGGGCCGGATCGACACCGTTGTCGCGCACCAGTTGTCGCATGTTCCGCACGAATTCGTTGAGAATCAGCGCCCTGGGCGACAGGTTCAGGAACAACAGACCGCGGTAATCGTACTCCTTCACCTGGGCGAGCACGTTCTCGAAGACCACGAAATCCAGCTTGTCGATCTGGCCGATGCGCTCGGCCACCTCGATGAACTCGTGGGCACCGAGCAGGCTGCCGTCCGCCAGCTCGATGCGCGAAAGGACCTCGAAGGCGGCATGCCGGCTGTCCTCGCAGTGCACCAGCGGCTGGAAAAAGGGCACGATGCGCTTGTTGGCGATTGCCTCGGTGACAATCAGGCTTTTCTCGCCGATTTCCTTGTACACGTCGACCACGTCGTCGGCCGAGGGCAGGGCCATGCGGTTTTTTCCCTCCGCCTTGGCCTTGTACATCATGTTGTCGGCAAACAGGAACAGGTCCTTGGCATCGGCGGCGTGCTCTGGGCAGATCGCGCCGCCGATCGAGACCGATGCGCTGACCGTGGTGCCGTCCGGGGTCTCCATGCTGAGTCGCCCGGCGTGCTCGAGAATGCGTTGTCCGACATGCCAGGCTTCCTCTGCGTCGGCCTCCGGCAGCACGATGGCAAATTCGTCACCGCCGTAGCGGGCGAGGATGTCCCCGTCGCGCAGCGCTTCGCCGATGGCTTCGGCAAAATGCCGCAGGAAATCGTCGCCGAAGGCGTGACCATGGGTGTCGTTGACGGACTTGAAGTTGTCCATGTCCACGACCAGCATGGCGAAAGACTGTTCGTGTCGCTGGGCACGGCCTACCTCGTAGCCGGCCAGTTCCCAGAACATCCGCTGGTTGTAGAGGTTGGTCAACGGGTCGCGGGTGGCGTAGAACTCCAGGTCCTTGGTGTACTTGTAGATGGCCCGTACCGAGCCGACCACGTTGAGCAGGGTCGAGAGAATGCTTTCGATCACCAGCAGGCGGGTGGCGTCCAGCGCATTGCTTGAATGGACACCGATGCCCACGATGCCCCCGATCTTTGGGGCTTCCACCAGCAGGCTCTTGGTCTGCAGGGCGATCTGCTCCGGAGCGATGCTGATGGCCTCGGCGGTGGGCTCGACGACATTGTGATGGATGTCGACTACCACGCTCTCGCCCAGTATCGGGCTGTCTCGCAGCGTTTCGCGCAGAATGCGCTCCATGTCCGCCCGGGTGGACTCCGTCGGCGGGTTGAGCCAGAACACCTCCAGGTCAAACAACTCGTCACCGACCTTGAAGATCGAGAACAGCGCATAGGTTTCGATGACCTGGTCGATTTCCGTCATCAGGTCGCAGACGTACTCGCGCCAGTCGCGGACCACCTCCGAGGTGATCACGAATTTTTCCAGCAGCCGGATCTCGAATTCCAGCAGCTCCTTGTCGACCGCGACCCCGCGCAGCTTGTCGGCGAGGTTGTGGATGCCGGTGAAGATGCCGTCGAATTCGGCCAGCCCCGGGTGGACCTGGTCCAGGTCCATCTCCCTGAGGTCGGATACCCGCTGGATGCGATTGACACCCTGCTCCAGGCCGCGCACGGACTTGCTCAGACGCCGATTGAGCAGCCAGGCAATCGCCAGCGCCAGAACCAGCGGCACGGGGAAGATCAAGAGCAGGCTGCCGATCAGCTCGTCGCGGGCCTCTGCGACCTGCGGCTCGATGGAGCGGGTCACCCGCATGACGCCCATCACGCTGCCCACCTCGGCATTGCCATGGCATTGCAGGCATTCGGCCTTGGCCAGCAATGGCTTGACGTATTCCAGCGTACCGTTGTGCTCGTTGACCTGGCGTTCGGCGTTTTCGAAAACCCACTGAACCTGCGCATCCGGGGGCGGGCCGTCGATTACGCCGTAGCGTTCAGCAACCAGCGGGCCCCGAAACAGCTCGATCCGGTAGTCCTCGCCCTTGTCGATCGCGCCGATGAATTCCTCCAGCTGCGCACGGGTCCAGCCCGCCCGCATGATCTGGTACATCGCATTGAAAGTGCCTTCGGACAGTGTCTCGGACATTTGCTCGGCCGAGGCGCGCACCGAGCGTTCGAACACCTGGCTGGTCGTCACGTACACGACCGCGAACACAAGCGCCGACACGAACAGCGCGGCCGCGATGATCAGGGCCTTGAGCGAACGAAACGAACGGGGCAATTGCATTCTGAGGTGCCTGGGTTTCCTTGGAAAATGCGATTCAATGGCTTGCGCCAGGCCGCTGCGGGGCATCCATCCCCGGCACGGACTGCTTTGCAGTCGTGCATCCCTGCCCGCTGGCACCGGGGGCCTTCCATCATGGCTTCTGCGCTACGGCAGGGACCGCTCAGGCACGATTTTAGGCGCAAGAAGCCGGAAAAGTCTCGCCAGGCCGATTGATAGAAGTTTTTTGGAAATCGCGTATAAGTATTTGTACAACCAATGACTTGGTCAGAACGAACCGAAAGCAATCTGCCCAGTCACGGCATATGCATGAAAAGGCTAACTTTTCAGGTCCGGATGCGGATCAGGCGCGTGCCAACTGACCTGCACGGTAATCCTGCAGGGCCTCGTGGATCTCTTGCGGGTGATTCATGACAAAGGGGCCGTGCTGGGCGATCGGTTCGTTCAGCGCCCGCCCCCGAACCAGGATGGCCAGCAGGGGTTCCGGCCCGGTTCGCAGGACCAGCCGGATTCCATCCGCGTAGACGCCGAGTGCCCCCGCCCCGGGCCCGTCTTCCACCTTGCCGGACACGGTCCGAAGAAAAAGCCGTTGGTTCTCGGGCATCTCAAGCACTGCCTCGCTCTGTGGCGGCAGTTGAAGCCAGGCAACCGCGGCCGCCTGCATGCCCAGATCCCCGATCGGCCCCCGGATCGCCGTTTCCCAGTCCGCGGCTTGCCAGTGCCCGGCAACGGCCACCAGTTGTCCCGAACCGACAGGCCGCATCGCCATCCGTTCGGCGCCCACGTCCAGATAGCACGGCTCGGCCATGCGGCCCGCCGCCGGCAGGTTGATCCACAACTGAAAGGCATGAATTCCCTCGGGTCCGGCCGCGGGCATTTCCGAATGAATCACGCCTCGTCCCGCGCGCATCCACTGGGCGCCGCCTGCCTCGATCCGGCCCCGGTTGCCCAGATGATCTCGGTGGTCCATCGTCCCGTGGCGCACCAGCGTGAGCGTCTCGAAACCGCGATGCGGATGGTCCGGAAAGCCGGGCAGCGATCCGCTCCCCGGGGGTGCCTGGAGTTCATCCAGCATCAGCAGCGGGTCCAGCCCGCCGGAGAAGTCATGCAGACGCTGTATGGACATGCCGGCCCCGTCTCGGCTGGGGTGGGCGTGGCGGATTTCGACAAGGCGAGCGTTGGACAAGGTTTGGCTCCTGGGTTTCAGCATGGGAAGTCGCGGTACGCTTGATCGTATCTCGCATGAATACGCTGATCTGACTCGATGGAGTTTGTTTGATTCCTCGAAGCCGCAGAAAAGCCTGCGTGAAAGCAAACCGTTCCGTGCGGGGCGCGTACCGGCCTGTGCAGGGTTTGCCTGGGCCGATAGATGCCGGCGACCCACGCTCAGATGCCATCCGGCCCGACATTGGTGGTGGGTATGGCGTAGGCCGGATAAGGCGAAGCCGCATCCGGCGTCCATACCGCCGGGCTCGGTGGCCCCGGGGATTCTGCCCGATGCGGCCTGCGGCCTTATCGGGCCTACGAGCTGCGATCCGGGGTTTTGGCTCGGGCTGTCGCCCGTCGAGACGGCCGCCCACAATCGGCAGGCCGGACAAGGCGAAGCCGCCGCGGTTGAATCCCGATATTCGGCTGGGCATTGGTGGTGGGCATCGCGTAGGCCGGATAAGGCGAAGCCGCATCCGGCATCAATGCCACCGAGGTTGAACCCTGGCATCCGGCCCGACATTGGTGGTGGGCATGGCGTAGGCCGGATAAGGCGAAGCCGCATCCGGCGTCCATACCAGCGGGCTCGATGGCCCCGGGATTCTGCCCGATGCGGCCTGCGGCCTTATCGGGCCTACGAGCTGAAATCACTTGGCGAATAATGCGCCTGCACCCAAACCAGCAGAGGGGGCCGTGCACCAGCATAGGTTGCGCGGGACAAAGTATGTGCCCACCAATACTGACGAACGACGGGCTTAATCACTGCCGGATTCGGCGAACCATGCGCCGAGCACGGCGCGTGCCTCGGGAATGCCGGCCGGCTGGGTGGCGGAGAATGACTGGACGGTCGCATTGACGCCTTCGCGGGTCAGGGCGCCGCGCACGTCCATGACGGTTTTGGCGGCGGGGCCGCGCGAGAGCTTGTCGGACTTGGTGAGCAGGCAGAGCACCGGCAGGTCGCGGGCGTGGGCCCAGTGCAGCATCTGCCAGTCCTGGTCCTTGAGCGGATGACGAATGTCCATGATGACGCACAGGCCCGCCAGGCTTTGGCGTGTCTCGAAATAATCACCGAGGGTCTGCTGCCAGTGCAGCTGCATGGCGCGTGGCACCTTGGCATAGCCGTAGCCCGGCAGGTCGACCAGTCGATTTTGCTCGTCGATCGAGAAGAAATTGATCATCTGTGTCCGCCCGGGCGTCTTGGAGGCGCGGGCCAGTCCGCGTCGACCCACGATGGCGTTGATCGCCGAGGACTTGCCGGCATTGGAGCGGCCGGCAAAGGCCACTTCCCTGCCGTGGTCGGGCGGCAGGTCGCGCAGGTTGTTGGCGCTTCGGTCGAATTGGATTTTCTGGAACCAGCTCACGTGTCGATGATCTCAACTGCGTTGGCGGTTCTAGCGGGGTTTGCCGCAGAAACCGCGATAAAAGCGCAGAGTTTACGCCAAGTCACGGCCCGCCGGGCTGCACAGGGGACGGTTTTCGGGCTAGAATCCCGCGACACATGCTCCGGAACGCACCGTTGCAGCCGGCGTCCCGGAACAAGAAAAAACGATTTGCAGGAGTGATGGCAATGCTGAAGAGTCTAGTCATGCGGGCCGTGCTGGCGGCTTCGATGGTCGCAAGCGGCTCGGTGCTCGCGGCCGATATCCAGGCCGGGCGGGCTGCCGCCAGTGCCTGTGCGGCCTGTCACGGCATGGATGGCAACAGCGCCAACCCGGCTTTCCCGAGCATTGCCGGCCAGGGCGAGAAGTATCTGGCCAAGCAGTTGGCGGATTACCGCTCCGGTGCGCGGGCCAACTCGATCATGGGACCGCAGGCGGCCAATCTGTCGGATGAGGACATCGCCAATCTGGCGGCTTTCTACGCGAGCCAGGAGCTTCAGTTCACGCCTGCTGACGAGGCGTCCGAAGGCGCCGAGGCCCTCTATGTTCACGGTCAGCCCGAAGACGGTATCGCCTCCTGCGCCGCCTGCCATGGCCCGCTGGGCAAGGGCAATTCCCTTTCGGCCTATCCGCGGTTGCGCGGCCTGACCGAGGCCTATGTGACCGCGTCCCTGCAGGGGTACCGGGATGGCAGTCGGGCCAACGATGCCCAGCGCATCATGCGGGAGGTGGCCGAGAACCTGACCGACGACCAGATCGCCGACCTGGCCCGATACATCGCCTCGATGCCCTGAAACCTCCCTGCCCCGGTCACCGGATGCGTCGGCCGGCGGACGGTCACCGGGAGCGGTTATTTCCCCTGACTGCATGCCGTTTTGCCTCGGCGAGTCCGGGAACCTGTACCATGAGCACGGGTCCATTGCCGACACAGTGGTGGATCCGCTACCCGGGTTGCCGACCTGGCGTCAGACGACGCCGTCTCCGGGTGCCGAACCCACACTGCAAAGGGTGACCGAGCGGTCTTAAGAACCGGTCGCTCGTCATTGTCCTGCCAAACCGGTGCCGTCATGTCCGTATCCGCAAGTTCTTCCCGACCTGCCCGAAAGGCCCAGTCCGCCAGGCAAAACATGCTTCGGCAGTTCATGGGCTGGCTTGGTTCAATGGCACTGGCGATCACCCTGCTGGTGGTGCTGGGCCTGGCATCGATCATCGGCACGGTGCTCCAGCAGAACCAGCCGTTCAATGACTACCTGATCAAGTTCGGGCCGTTCTGGTTCGAGATCTTTGACGCGCTGCGGCTCTACGATGTCTATTCGGCATGGTGGTTCGTGGTCATTCTCGTGTTCCTGCTGGTTTCCACGTCGCTTTGCGTGTGGCGCAACGCCCCCACCATGCTTCGGGACATCAAGAGCTTCCGAACCGGCGTGCAGGAAAAGTCACTGCGGGCCTTCAAGCACTCCGACCAATGGGACAGTGACCTGCCCCCGGCCGAGATCGCCGAGAAGGCCCGCTCAACCCTCGGTGAGGCGGGTTACCGGTCCCGTGTCCAGGAAGGCGCCGATCATCTGCTGGTGGCGGCCAAGAAGGGCGGCATGAACCGCTGGGGCTACATCCTCACCCACCTGGGCCTGATCATCATCCTGATCGGCGGGGTCATGGACAGCAAGCTGCAGTTGCAGTGGCTGTACCTGATGGACGACCTGCAAATCGAGACGCGTGACCTGCCGGTCAGCCAGATCGGTGCGGAAAGCAAGATCCCGCCGGGGACCGGCGCCTTCCGCGGCAACGTGAACATTCCCGAGGGCAACCGGGCGGACGTGGTCTTCCTCGGCCTGCGCGACGGGTACCTGGTGCAGGAGCTGCCCTTCGAGATCGAGGTCCGCGACTTCCGGATCGACTACTACGACAACGGGATGCCCAAGTCCTACGAGTCCGACCTGGTTCTGACGGACCACGATACCGGCGAGGTGGTCGAGCAGACGATCGGCGTGAATCACCCGCTGATCCATCGTGGACACGCGATCTACCAAGCGAGCTTCGCCGATGGCGGTTCGCGCCTGAACTTCAAGGCCTGGCAGCTCGGTGGCCGTGCCGGCTCTTCGGAAACCATCGAGTCGCGGGTATTTCGTGAGGTGCCCTTCCAGTTTGCCGGCGAGCGTTTCACGCTCGAGTTCGACGATTTCCGGCTCTACAACATCAATCCTGTCGAGGGCGACGACGGCGAAACCGAGGAGCGCAACTTCGGCCCGAGCGTGGTGTTCAGGCTGCGTGACGAGACCGGTGTGGCCACCGAGTACGAGAACTTCATGTCGCCGGTACCGCTCGAAGGGAACATGTATTACCTCAGCGGCATTCGCACCACGCCCGATGCCCCGCAGCAATACCTGTACATTCCGGCCGACCGCAACGGCAAGATCGATACCTTCATGAACCTGCTGGCCGGCCTGCACGATCGCGAGAACGTCAAGCGGGTAGCCGGCGAGATGGTGGCCGCGATGCAGGCGAGCCAGGGCAATCCGGTGCGGCCCGAAGACATCGGCGAGCCGGCCAGGGAGTCGATAGCCCGGCTGGTCGACACCTTTCTTTCCGGCGGTTTCGGTGGCGTGGAGCAGGACCTTCGCGAGCGCATGGCCGGTCAGAACGTGGACGAGGCCCGCATGAACGAGGCGATCGAGGCCTCGGTCCGCGTGTTGCAGTCGGTCATCACCAGGATTTTCGGTGAGGTGATGATTGCACAGGGTATCGAAGAGCCCGTGGATGATGACCTGCGCATACTCGAGGAGTCCCTGGCGGCCATCTCGGCGCTGCCGGCCTACCGTTCACCGATCTACCTGCAGATGACCGGCTTCGAACAGATACAGGCCACCGGTCTGCAGATCACCCGTTCGCCGGGCAAGTCGGTGGTCTACTTCGGCAGCCTCATGCTGGTGGTTGGTGTTTTCATGCTGTTCTACATCCATTATCGTCGGCAGTGGGTCTGGCTGCGCCGGACGGAAGATGGCCGGACCCGGGTCCTGCTCGCCGGCAATTCAGGCCGAAAGAGCCTTGATTTCGATCGTGAATTCGCCTGGCTCAAGCAGGCGATGCGCACCCGGAGCGAATCCGGGCAAGGCGGGACCGGCTGAGGTCGATCCCGGTTCAGATCACGTCTTGTCATTTGATGGTGCGATGCATCGAATGGCGGAACCTGGCCAGGTACAAGCTGGCCGATGCGTTTCCCGGCGAATCCGAGAAAGGGTTTCCGGTGTTGAGTCACAGATAAAAACGAACCTGTTCAGGAGCAAACCTCATGTCCGTCCCACAGGAACAGATGGTTGAACATTTCAACGCCATGAAGCGGCCGCCGGTGACGGCCATGGATATCGGTTATTTCGTTCTGATTGCACTTGGTGCAATCGGCATCTGGCAGTACTACGCCGATTTCATGGATGGCTATGAAATCGGCGTGCTCGCGCTGGCCGCCGTCGGCATCGGCTTTTTGGGCTGGCTGTGGAAGCCCACCCGGGTGTTCACCGTGGTGGTGGCGGCGCTGGCGATCATCGCCCTGTGGCGGTACTCGACGCACCTGCCCGAGGGTGTGACCGAGCTGGGCCGGTCCGGTCTGGCCCAGGCGCAGGAAAGCGACTTCCTGCTCAAGTATTTCCTGTCGAGCCAGTCGGCGATCATGTGGATGGTCGCCCTGTACCTGATGGCCACGCCGGTCTATTTCGCCGGCCTGATCCGTCGGTCGGACTACCTCAACCGGGTGGGCACGGCGCTGACGTGGATCGCCACCACCATGGGCCTGGTGGGGCTCCTGGCCCGCTGGCGCGAAACTTACCTGATCAGCTTCGACTACGGGTACATCCCGGTCAGCAACCTGTATGAGGTCTTCGTCCTCTTCGCGATCATCACCGCGATGATGTACCTGTTCTACGAGCAGCGGGCAGGCAACCGCAACCTGGGTGGCTTCGTGCTGACCGTCATCAGCGCGGCCATGCTGTTCCTGCTCTGGTACGTCTTCACCCGCGAGGCGCAGACCATCGAGCCGCTGGTGCCGGCCCTGCAGAGCTGGTGGATGAAGATCCACGTCCCGACCAACTTCGTGGGCTACGGCGGCTTTGCCATCGCGGCCATGATCGGGGTGGCCTACCTGATCAAGCTCAAGCTCGGCGGGGACGGGCCGAATGACCGGCTGCCCTCGCTGGCCGTGATGGACGACATCATGTACAAGGTCATTGCCATCGGCTGGGCCTTCTTCACCATCGCGACCATTCTGGGCGCCATGTGGGCCGCCGAGGCCTGGGGCGGCTACTGGAGCTGGGACCCCAAGGAGACCTGGGCGCTGATCGTCTGGCTGAACTACGCTGCCTGGCTGCACCTGCGCCTGACCAAGGGCTGGACCGGCGCGGTAATGGCCTGGTGGGCGATCGTCGGCCTGTTCATCACGACCTTTGCCTTCCTGGGCGTGAACATCTTCCTGTCCGGTCTGCATTCCTACGGGGAGCTTTGAGCCATGCGCCTGATCCATGCCCTGCTGGGCTCGCTCGCGGGGGTCGTCCTGGCGGCGGCGCCGGTCTTCGCGGCCGAGCGCTACCACGAGATTGCCGACCCCAAGCCGGCCGAGGCCGAGACGCCAATCGTGGTCGAGGAGTTCTTCTGGTTCGGCTGTCCGAGCTGCTACCAGTTCGAGCCGCACCTGGAGGCATGGCTGGCTGACCTGCCCGAGGACGTCACCTTCGTGCGCGTCGCCCCGGCGCTCAACCCGGGCTGGGAGCCGCTGGCCCGCGCCCATTACGCGGCCGAGATGCTGGAAGTCGGTGACGAGATCCATGGCGCGCTGTTCGAGGCGATACATGCCAGGGGGTTTCGTCCCGAATCGGCCGAGCAACTGGCCGACTTCTATGCCGGGCAGGGGGTTGACCGCGAGCAGTTCCTCCAGATGTACAATTCCTTCGCGGTGATGACCTCGGTGCGCCGGGCCAACAGCCGGGCCCAGCAACTGGGGATCCGTGGCGTGCCGAGCATGGTGGTCAACGGAACCTACCGGGTCGACGTGAAGGAGGCCGGTGGTCACGCCGGCATGATCGACGTGACCGAGCAGCTGATCGAGACCCTCCGCGAGGGCGACTGATCAGCCTGATCACCGGGTCGCCGGTCGATGTCCGCCGCATGGCTTTTGGCCCGGCCAAGCGCCGGGCCCTTTCATGGAGGCCGGCTTGCCGGCCCTGCCTGGGGCGGGCCACGGGGCCCGTTCGGCGCCGATGCGGCGGGAGCAGGCGGACGGCGCCGGCTGTTGATCGTCTGACCGGGCCGTCCGGTTTCCCCGGACCCGCACCAGGGTGCCTCGAGGCGTTTTTCGAGGTTTCCCGCCAGGAGATTCCGCCATTGCGTGCAGCCGAGCTTTTTCTTCGCTGTCTGGAAAACGAGGGGGTTCGGTACCTGTTCGGGGTACCGGGCGAGGAAAACCTCGACCTGATGGATGCCTTGCATGACTCGTCCATCGAGTTCGTGATGACCCGGCATGAGCAGGGCGCTGCCTTCATGGCGGATCTGGTGGGGCGGCTGACCCATCGACCCGGAGTCTGTCTTTCCACACTCGGCCCCGGCGCGACCAACCTGGTCACCGGGGTCGCGGACGCCAACATGGACAATGCCCCGCTGGTCGCCATAGCCGGCCAGGCGGGCACGGATCGCCTGCACAAGGAATCGCACCAGGTTCTCGACCTGGTGCGAATGTTCGAGCCGATCACGGGCTATGCCTCGCGGGTCCTCAGCCCGCTTACCATTCCCGAGACGGTGCGCAAGGCCTTCAAGTCAGCCACCTCCGGCAAGGGCAGTGCGAGCTTCATTGAGCTGCCGGAGAATATCGCGGAGATGGAAATTGCCGCGGACGGCCCCCTGGCGATCGAGCATTCCGCGGTGGCGGAGCCTGCCGACGGCGCCGTGGAGCGGGCGGCCGGCATCATCAGCGCGGCGAAGTCTCCGATCATCCTGGTCGGCCATGGCGTGATCCGTGGTCGTGCGACCCGGGCGTTGTCGGAATTCGCCACGCGATTGAACATCCCGGTTGCCAATACCTTCATGGCCAAGGGAGCGATTCCCTTCCGCCATGCCATGGCCCTGGGCAGTGTCGGGCTGCAATCGCGGGATTACGTGAGCGTCGGCTTCGACCATGCCGACGTGATCATCTGCGTGGGCTACGACATGGTGGAGTACCATCCGCGTCTCTGGCACCCGAGCCGGGACCGCTGCATCGTGCATGTCGACAGCGTGCCGGCCGAGGTGGATGCGCACTATGGGGTCGATACCGAGGTGGTGGGCGACATCGGCCTGTCGCTGGCGCGAATCGCCGAGCGGGCGATTGCCCACGAGGGGCCGGCGTTGCGCAATCTGCGGCGGGCGCTGATCGAGGACATGAATCGCCACGCCGAGGACCGGCAGTTGCCGATCAAGCCGCAAAAGCTGATCTGGGACCTGAGGACGGTACTGTCCTCCAGTGACATCGTGATTTCCGATGTCGGCGCCCACAAGATGTGGCTGGCACGGATGTATCGCTCCGAGGAACCCAACACCTGCATCATCTCCAACGGGTTTGCGAGCATGGGCATTGCCCTGCCGGGCGCGGTGGCCGCCAAGCTGCTCTACCCGCAAAAGACCATCGTGGCCGCCACCGGCGATGCCGGCTTCTTGATGAACGTCCAGGAGCTGGAGACGGCCGTGCGCATGAAGACCGCCATGATCGTGCTGGTCTGGAACGATGGTGGCTACGGACTGATCGAGCTCAAGCAGCGGCGCCAGTTCGGCAGGACATCCGGGGTGCATTTCGGAAACCCGGATTTCGTCCAGCTGGCGCGCAGCTTCGGGGCGCGTGGATATCGCCTGAAAGACGGCGACGGCCTGCAGGACCTGCTGCGCGAGGCGATATCCACCAACGAGGTCTGTGTCATCGACGTGCCGGTGGATTACAGCGAGAACGCGCACCTGACGGCCCGTCTCGGCGAGATGGTCGCGCCCGCGTGAGCCAGGATACGCCAGAGGATGGCCGGACCCTGCGCCTGCTGTCCTACAATATCCAGGTCGGTATCGCGAGCCGGAATTTCCACGACTACCTGATCAACGGCTGGAAGCACCTGCTGCCCAGCCCGGACCGGATTGTCAACCTGCAGCGGATCGCGGAACTGATCTCGGCGTACGACATTGTTGGTCTTCAGGAAACCGATGCCGGCTCGCTGCGCAGTCACTACCTCAACCAGACCGAGTACCTGGCCGACCGGGCCGGGATGCCCTACTGGAACACCCGCGTGAACCGGGCGATGGGCTACCTTGGTCAGCACGCGCTGGGCCTGATCGCGCGTCAGTGTCCCGAGCGGGTGGAGTGCGTGCCTCTGCCAAGCCGGATTCCGGGGCGGGGGGCGATGGTGGCCGATTTCGGCTTTGCGGGTCGATCGCTGCGTGTGGTGATCTCGCACCTGTCGCTGAGCGCCAAGGCCCGCCACCAGCAGATGGAAGTGATTGCCCGGTTGCTTGAGGGCGCACCGCACGGGGTGGTGATGGCCGACTTCAACTGTACGCCGACGAGCCGCGAGATCCGCCATCTTTGCGACATGGGCGGGTTGTTGCTGCCCGAAGAGCCCCCGGCAACCTACCCGAGCTGGCGGCCGAAGCGGGCCATTGACCATGTGCTGATTACCGGCGGGCTCTCCTTTCGGCAGGTCGAGTGCCTGCCGGTCGGTTTTTCCGATCACGCACCGCTGGCAGTGGAGATCGCGTTTGACGACTGACGGGAACCGGGAAACACCCTGCTCCTGCGGTTTTTTCGATGTGGCCTGAAGTCAGCTTTTTTCAGGCCACCCAACGGTACGGAAGCGCAAGCATCGTGGATTCGAAGGAAATAGTCCGGGCGGTGGCCGAATGCACCGGGCAGTCGATCAGCCCCCGGCGCGTCACCCCGTCCGGGGGCGGCTGCATCAACGAGGCCTATGTTGTCGAGGCCGACGAAGGTGCGTTTTTCGTCAAGTTCAATCGGGCCGAGCGCCAGGACATGTTCGCGGCCGAGCAGGAGTCGCTGCTGGCCATAGAGGCCACCAGTACCGTGCGGGTGCCGAGGGTGTTCGGTGTCGGGTGCAGCGGGCCTCATGCCTGGATCGTCATGGAGGCGCTGCCGCTCAACCAGCGCGGCTGCTCGGCGATCCTGGGCGAGCAACTGGCGGCAATGCACCGGGTCGAGCAGCCGCGCTTCGGTTTCCCGAACGACGGGTTCATCGGCAGCACGGTGCAGGTCAACACGCCTGCGGACAACTGGCCGCACTTCTTCCGGCGCCACCGGCTCGGCTACCAGCTGGACCTGGCGCGCGCGAACGGGGCTTCCGGCGCGCTGCTTGGTCAGGGCGAGGCCCTGCTTGAGCGCGTCGGCTGGTTCTTCGACGGCTACGACCCGACGCCGTCCCTGCTGCATGGCGACCTCTGGGGCGGCAACCATGCGTTTCTTGACGATGGCACGCCGGTGATCTTCGACCCGGCGGCCTACTGCGGGGACCGGGAGGCCGATCTGGCGATGACCGAACTGTTCGGCGGCTTCGACATGGATTTCTATGACGCGTATCGCGGCGCCTGGCCGCTGGATTCGGGGTATCGGGTTCGCCGCGACCTCTACAACCTCTACCACGTGCTCAATCACTTCAATCTTTTCGGCGGCAGCTACGGCAGTCAGGCCGCACGGATGATCGACCGGCTGCTGGCCGAGGTGGGCGCCTGATGACCGCCCGTGTCGAAGGCATCGATATCCGCGACCTGCCGCTACCGCCGGAGGCCGACACCGTGCTGACCTGCGGGGCATTGCCGGAAGGTGCCTTGGCCGAACTCGTTGCGCGCCACGGCCTGGCACTGGTGCAGGTCGCCGATGGCGCCGGGATACCCGGCAGCTTCTGGGGCGACCGCGAAGCCGGCATCCGGGGCTCCAACCTATATGTCCGTGCCGACACGCCAGTGCATTCGGCGCTGCACGAGTTCTGCCATCTGTTGTGCATGGATTCGGCGCGGCGGCGCTCGGTGGACACCGATGCCGGCGGAGACTTCCAGGAAGAGGACGCGGTCTGTTACCTGCAGGTGCTGTTGGCCGATCACCTGGCCGGCATGGGGCGCGATCGCATGTTCCGGGACATGGACGCCTGGGGCTACAGTTTCCGGCTGGGGAGCGCGCGCGCCTGGTTCGAACAGGACGCGGCCGATGCGCTTGAGTGGCTGCGTGCACGGGGACTGGTCGATGACCGGGGCGCACCGGCCTTCCGGGCCCGGAGCGCGTGATGGAACGTCTGCTTGCCGCGCTGTTCAACCGCAAGCAGGCCGTGATTCTGGTACTCGGCTTCGCCTCGGGCCTGCCGCTGCTGCTGACTTCCGGCACGCTGCAGGCCTGGCTGACGCTCGAAGGCATCGACATCAAGGCCATCGGCATGTTCGCCCTGGCCGGCCTGCCCTATACCCTGAAGTTTCTCTGGGCGCCCCTGCTTGACCGCTTCGTGCCGCCGATCCTGGGGCGGCGACGGGGCTGGATGCTGCTCACCCAGCTGGCCCTGATGGTCGCGCTGGCGGGCATGGCCATGACCGACCCGAGCGAGCAGCTGTGGCAGATGGCCACGCTGGCGCTGATGGTGGCCTTCCTTTCAGCCTCCCAGGACATCGCCCTGGATGCCTGGCGGACCGATACGCTGTTGCCGGCCGAGCGTGGCTTCGGCGCGGCCCTGTTCGTGGCCGGCTATCGGGTCGGGATGCTGGTGGCCGGTGCTGCTGCGCTGATTCTGGGTGACCAGGTCGGCTGGTCGCTGACCTATTTCCTGATGGCCGCGCTGATGGCGGCGGGCATTTTCGCGACGCTGCTGGCCCCCGACCCGGCCAGCCCGGTCGAGGCACCCCGAACCCTGGCCCAGGCCGTGATTGGTCCGCTGCGGGAGTTTTTCTCCCGGCCCGCCGCCTGGGCCCTGCTCGCGCTGATCGTGCTCTACAAGTTCGGGGATGCCTTTGCCGGCACCCTGACCACCACCTTCCTGATCCGCGGGGCAGGATTCACCGCCACCGATGTGGGTATCGTGAACAACGGCATGGGCCTGGTGGTGACGATTTTCGGGGCCCTGGTCGGAGGCGCCATGATGGCGAAGCTGGGGCTTTTCCGGTCGTTGATGCTGTTCGGGGTGCTGCAGGCGGTGACCAATCTGGGTTACTCGTGGCTCGCAGTCCAGCCGGGCTACGCGCTGATGGTGCTGACCATCGGGGTGGAGAACTTCGCAGGCGGCAT
Source organism: Halothiobacillaceae bacterium (assembly GCA_046541195.1). GTDB lineage: Bacteria > Pseudomonadota > Gammaproteobacteria > Halothiobacillales > Halothiobacillaceae > JBKHDT01. The sequence continues at coordinate 16,078 of JBKHDT010000006.1, forward strand.
GGGCACGGCTGCCTTCGTCGCCCTGCTGATGGCACTGTGCGATGCACGCTTCTCGGCCACGCAGTTTGCGCTGCTGTCCGCACTCTCGGCCCTGGGGCGGGTCTACCTGGGGCCGGCGGCCGGTTTCGCCGTCGAGTGGCTCGACTGGGCCTGGTTCTTCGTGCTGACGTTCCTCGCGGCGCTCCCCGGCCTCTGGCTGCTCTGGAAACTGCGGGCCCGCCTCGACCGGCTCGATGCCCCGGAGGACCGCGCAGCGCAAGAATCACCGAACGGTTGATTGTCATCCGTCCGTGCGCATCAACAGACAAGAGGAAGGGTTCATGAAGTCACGGCCTGTCATCCTGCTGCTGCTCGCGCTGTTGTGGCCGATGCCCGGGGCCACCGAACCGCCCCCGCATGCCGGCCCCTCGAAGAAAATGCCGAACGTGCATTTTCATATCTCCGAACGGGAGAAGCTGTACATCCGCGGCTGGTACCAGCGCAACCGGCCTCCCGGCCTGGCCAGACAGGGCAAGACCCCGCCGGGACATGCCGCGCGTCTGGCGCGGGGCGATTCCTGGCCGCCGCGTCAGCCCTTCGAGCCCCTTCCGCCGGCGCTCGCAGGGCAGCTTCAGCCGCTGCCCCGGGGCCTGGGTTATTACCGCGTGGGCGCAAGCGTGGTGATCGCTGACACCAACAACCGGGTCATTATCAATGTCGCCACGGATCTGCTTCGGTAACCATCGGTCGGCGTCTTCCGTCAGCGGATCAGCCGGATCGCGTGACCTGCCGGTGATGCCCCGGCACCTTTAGGCGCACGGTGATTCGGGTGGACGAAGCGGGTCGCGGCATCCTGCTTCGCGCTGCGCGTCTCGCCGGCGGTTTTGGGCTCTTTCCACGGGCTTGCCAAAGCCTGGCATGCCCGGACGGTTTGCGCGAAAGCAACGGCGCGCGGGCCGGGCGCTTCGCAGTTTCTTTGCACGACGGCAAGGCTTCGGGATAAGCTTTGCGGTTTTCCGGCGTCCTGCCGTTGCGGGCGGTCGGCCCCGGACGGTTTTTCCGGGTGACGCACGATCTTCTGCCGCGCTTGCCTTGAGGCTGGCGCGGCAGGGTTTTCCCAGCCAAAACAGGCCGAGCACGGCCGGAACGACCATGAGCGACGAAGCATCCAACCCGCAGCCTCCCGTCGGCGAGACGCCGCAAACCCCGCCCGGGGCCGAGTCATCCGCCGGATCGCCGGTCTGCGAGGCCGAGGCCGAGGCCGCGTCGTCCGCGGAGTCAACGCCCGAGGGTGCCGGCGAGGCGCAGCCGAAGAAGAAAAGGCTGCCCCATCCGCGCGAGGTGATCGACAGGCTTATCGAGGCCTGGCCCGAGGTGTTCACCAGGGACCCGCGCGCGGTGCGCCCGCTGGCCATCGGCATTCTCAAGCAGATTCTGGCGGCCCGTCCGGAAACCCTGGACGGGCTGAACTCCCAGGCGATACGCCGGGGCGTGAAGTTCTATACCAGCAGCATCGCCTACCACCGGGCGATGCTGAATGCCACCCATCGCGTGGCACTGGACGGAAGCCAGGCGGACGAAATCACCGAAGACATGCGCGAGCACGCCCGGAAGGAGCTTGAGCGCATTCCGAAGCCGGTACGCAAGTCACGAAAGCCCGAGGGCGAGGGATCGACCGAAGCGTCCCGGCCGCGGCGGGCCCGTCGTCGTCGTGCCGGGGACGGTGCCGAACAGGGAGCCGATGGCGGCGCGGACTCTGCGCCGGGCGACCGCTCGTCACGGCCTGGTCGCGGCGGGAACGAGGGCAAGGGACGCCAGCGTGGTCCGGGTGGTGGCCGCCGTTCAGATCGGCGTTCGGACGAGGCCGTCGCGTCGGATGGCAAGCCCGCTTCCAGCGAGCCACCGCAGACCATGGAAGAAAAACTGGCCCAGCTGGCCAAGCACTTCTCCGGTGAGTGAGACGAATCAATGCGTGAGGCCGTGATGACGGATTCGGTCGCCCGGCCCCTCACCCTGGTCGGCTTCGGCCCGGTCGGTCGCTGCATCGTCGGGCGCGCCGGTCCTGCAGCCGACATTCGCCTGATCGGTCGTGGCTGGCCGTATCCCGGCGTTGAGTTGCCCGGTGCCCGGATGGATCTGGATGTGCCGGGCCAGACCCTCGGTGATCCGCTTGCCGGGCGCTTCCTGATCGTATCCGTGCCGCCCAGTCGCAACGGCAACGTCGATTTGCGCACCGCCAATCTGGTTTCGGCCATCGACTCGCGCATCCGCCGGACCGGCGAGATGCCGGCCGGTCTGCTGTATGTCAGTACCACGGGCGTCTATGGCGACTGCGGCGGCGACTGGGTGGACGAGTCCCGGCCCGTCAACCCCGGCACCGCCCGGGCGCGCCGGCGTGTCAGTGCCGAGCAGCAGTGGATCGAGGCCGCCGAGCGCTGGTCGGTCCCCTGGACCGTCCTGCGGGTGCCGGGCATCTTTGCCTGCGACAAGCTCGATGCTGCCCGCGTCGCGCAGGGCGCTCCGGTCATCGCCCCGGAGCAGGCTTCCTGGAGCAACCGCGTCCATATCGAGGACCTGGCCGATGCCTGTCTCATCCTCGCCCGCCCCGGTGCCCCGACCGGGGTGTTCAATATCTCCGACGGCAACCCTTCGACCCTGACCGAGTACAGCTGGGCCCTGGCGGATTACTTCGGTCTGCCGCGTGCGCCCGTGGCCGACCGTGAAACCGTTCTGGCCAATGCTTCGCCCATGCTGCGCGAATTTCTTTCCGAGTCCAAGCGGGTCGATTCCGGCCGGCTGCGCGCGGCTATCGGCTGGCAGCCGCGCTATCCCGATCTGGAGACCGCCCTGGCATCCTGCCCTCGCTGATTCGGGGCCTGGGCGCCTGGTCGTCAGGCTGTGGATCGGGGCAGGCCAGCACGAAAGCAGATCTGCTTCGTGCAGGGGCCCTTCCCGTGCGGGGCATGGTCGCCCCAGGTGGCGTCCCTGGCCTTTCGGCCCGTGGGCCTGCCATGATCCAGGCCCGGCAGAGGCCTTCGACGCCCCCCTGCGACCCCACCCATGGCGCAAGCGACTGCATCGCAAAGGCCTGGGCGAGCGTGTATCGGTCCGGTCGTGACTGAGGCTGGGCCTGAGCCAGCGCGCGCGTTACAGAACGGCCGTACGCCCGCAAGACCGGGGAAGGTTTCGTGCAATGCGTCCTTGGTCGAATGCTCGCGGATGCCTGGCCCACCAACCGCACCTCGCGCAGCAAGTGTGCCGGCAGAGCGAGTCGGGCTTCGCGGGGGAACCACCGCTCAGCTCAACATGCCCTTGAGATCCTTGAGCATCAGAAACAGGTGGTACGGGTCGGTCGGGCTGGGCTCGAATTCCCACGATTCGTACCACTGCCGCGCGGCATTGTCCTTGGCATGGACCAACAGGCAGCGAATGCCGGCGATGTCTGCGGCCTGGGCAGTGCGCAGCAGCGCATCCTTGAGCAGGGCCTGTCCCAGGCCTTTGCGCTGATGCGCCTTGTCCACCGCGAGGCGGGCCAGAATCATGACCGGTACCGGGTGACGCGACAGCCCCTTGATTACTCTTGAGGGCGCGGTCTCTGGAGTGATACTGCCGACGACCAGGCTGTAGAAGCCCAGTACCACGTCATCCTGGCAGCAGACGTAGGTCTGCGCGCTGTTTGCCCTCTGGTTGACGAGCGCATGGCGATGCAGGAACTGGTTCAGCGCGGCCTGACCGCAGTCGAACGCATCGACCTGATCGGTTGCACGCAGTTTTCGAACGGGTGCATAGCCCTTGCTCAATCCAGCACCCCAGGTTCATGCAGCAACTGCTTCAGGCGTGATTTGCTTTGCACCGGTCGATCCAACGCTTCCTGGAACGCCTGCCACTGTGTCTCGTCGAGCACGAACTGGCGACGATCTGCCAGCGTCTGCACGGCCGCCGTCACGCCTGCGTCGAGCAGGAACTCGCTCACGTTCTTGTGGGAGGCACGCGCGGCCTGCTGCAGCAGCTGTTTGACCGGTGTGCTTGCACGAATATCAATGCGCTCGGTCTTGGAAGGATTCTGGGTGCTCACAACGTGCCTCCGAACGGATCTTGAATGGCCTGATTATATTTGTCCGGACGATGTGCTGACAAGCAAACGCTTTTCCAGACCTCTCCCGCGCTTCAGCCAGAGCAGTGAAAGCCTGCAGGACAAGCGCGTTCCCGATGGACGAATTGCGCCCTGATGATCCGCCGCCAGGGCGTCCAGGACTGGTGCCATTTGAAAGGCCGGTTGCCGGCTCTACACCCGCCCGTACTCGCTGGCCTGGCCCACCCAGCGCCGGATCAGTGGCTCGACCTGTTCCGGGTGCTGGTCCAGCAGGCGATCGCTGGCTTCCCGTGCTTCTTCGAGCAGGTGGCCGTCGCGGGCCAGGTCGGCCACGCGCATCTGGGCCAGTCCGGTCTGGCGGGTGCCCAGTACCTCGCCGGGGCCACGCAGGCGCAGGTCTTCCTCGGCGATCCGGAAGCCGTCCTGGGTTTCACGCATGAGTGCCAGGCGGGCCCGGGCCCGGTCGCCGAGCGGTTCCTCGAACAGCAGCACGCAGTGCGAAGCCGTCGCGCCGCGTCCGACGCGGCCGCGCAACTGGTGCAGCTGGGCCAGGCCGAGGCGTTCGGCGTTTTCGATCAGCATCAGCGAGGCGTTGGGCATGTCAACCCTGGTGAGCTCACGGAGGGGGCAGTTTTCCGTGTCGTCTGGCACTGGCATCCTGTCCTTGCTGATTCGGGGCCTGAGCGCCTGGTCGTCAGGCTGTGGATCGGGGCAGGCCAGCACGAAAGCAGATCTTCTCCGTGCAGGGACCCTTCCCGTGCGGGGAGCGGGCGTCAGCCCGCAAGACCGGGGAAGATTTCGTGCAATGCTTCCTTGGTCGAATGCTCGCGGATGCCTAGCCCACCAACCGCGCCTCGCGCAGCAAGTGTGCCGGCAAAGGGTATTCCAGTTCCCAGACAATACTCATCGGCTGGCTGCCCTCGTGGCGCTGGTAACGCAACGGGCCGCAAAAATGGAAAGGGGCGGTCAGGCCGTTGGCCAGCGTGCGTCGTGGCCGGACGAACAGCATAGGCCGGTAGTCCCGCTTGCTGTGATGGATGTAGCGCTGTCCGGTGGGCGATTCCGGTGTGGTGCGCGACTGGCTTTGCCAGTGGAACAGACGGTCTGTGATTGCGTAGTCCTCATACAGCGTCGTGGGGCTGAAGTCGGCATCGGCCTTGTCGATGGTGACGAAGAAAGCGTCTACGCGGCGTTGTGAAACATGCACCACCCCTTCGCGCGAGGTATGCGGTTTTTCCAGGGAGCCCTTACCCAGGGCCAGCAGGATCTGCTCGCGGGTGTAGCTGGCATGCAGTTCCAGTGGCCCGGTACGGTCAAGGTGGATGCCGCTTGCCGGTAGCAGCGTATTGCGACGATAACCAGCGATTCCCAGAAGATCGTCGCGTAATGCTTCGTGTTCGCGGACGAACTGTTCAACAGCCATCAAGGAGCCATCACCCGGTCGATCATTCGGCCAGAGCAGCGCATAGGCCAGCGTCAGTACCTCGGAACTGGCTGATCCGCTGCCTTGCAGATGGCCGGAGAGCGTCTCCAGCAGCGTCATGTCATCGCATTGGGCCAGTTGTCGCAGTCCGCGGGTGAGCGGTTTGCGGTAATGCTCGATGGATTCGAGCTTCTGCCCACTCGCCTCGGCGCGCAGCAGGCAGGGCGGGCCGTGGCGCAGGAGGTCGTCGGGTGTATCGAGGTGCAGCCAGTCGAGCATCGCATGATATCCCGGGTCCGGTTCCTCGCGGACAAGTTGCTGCAACTGCTGGATCAGCTGCGGGCGGCGGATGCCCAATTGCTGACGGATATTCTCGAGCACATGCGCCCGGGCCACGCGATCAAGATCCACGAGACAGCCGGAGGGCAGCCAGGGAAAACCGTGCTCGATCTGCTGGTCGACCCGTCGGCGCGGTTGGTTGCTCAGTGCACGAAAACGGTCGGCGTAGCGGAAACGGCGATGCTGCGGGGCGACGAAGTCCAGCACGGTCAGGTGTGGCTTTTCGTCGTGCAGGCGCAGGCCGCGACCGAGTTGCTGCAGGTAGATCGTCAGACTCTCCGTGGGTCGCAGGAACAGGAGCGTGTCGACTTCGGGAATGTCGATGCCTTCGTTGTACAGATCGACCGTGAAGATGACCCGGATGCGCCGCCGGACGAGCTCGCCCTGCACCTGGCGGCGTTCCTCCGCATTGCTGTCGGCGGTCAGGGCGACGGCGGGCAGTCCCCAGTCGGCAAAGCGGCGCGCCATGAAGCGGGCGTGCTCGCGGCTGACACAAAAGCCAAGTACCCGGATGCGGGCGGGATCGGCGACGGTATCAAGCAGGTGATCGAAGACCCAGCGAGCGCGGGCGTCATTCGCCCCCAGCACGGCCTGCAATTCGGCGGTGAGGTAGCCGCCGCGCTGCCATTCAAGGCCGCTCAAGTCGATGTCCGGGTGATCGCCGATGCCATAGTAATGGAACGGCGCGAGCAGGCGCTGCTCGATCGCGTCCGGCATGCGGATTTCGTGGGTGAATCGGTCGCCGAAATCCTGCCGAATGTCCCGGCCGTCGCTGCGCTCTGGTGTGGCGGTCAGGCCCAGCAGTGTGTCGGGCCGCAGGTGGTCGAGCAACGCTTGGTAAGTGTCCGCCGAGGCATGATGCGCCTCGTCGAGGACAACGTACTCAAAGTGATTTGGCGGGAGTGTGTCCAGCTTGCGGCTGTGCCAGCTTTGTACCGAGCAAAACAGGTGCCGGTGCTGCGCCGGTGTGCTGTCGCCGACCAGAAGATCGCCGAAAGCGTTGTCGCGCAAGACGTGGCGAAAGGTATTGAGTGCCTGCTGCAGGATCTCCTTGCGGTGGGCGACGAACAGGAGTGTAGGCCGCGTCCCGTCGTCCCGCTGTCGCGTCAGCCGCTGGTAGTCGAAGGCGGCGACCATGGTCTTGCCTGTGCCGGTGGCGGCGATGACCAGGTGGCGGTGTAGTCCGGCGGAACGCTCGTGCGCAATGGCATCGAGGATTTCCTGCTGGAAGGCGTAGGGGCGCAGCTCGAAGAAGTTCGACGCCGGCGCGGGGTTGCCCGAGGTCGCGCCCTGCTCGGCTTCCAGCGCGGCCTTGAGGCGAAAAAGGTCGCCACGTCGAACCGGCTCGAACTCCGCCGGGTCGTGCCAGTGCGACTCGAAGGCCGCCTCGATCTGTCGCCACAGCGACGGCAATTGGTACTGACTGATCTTGGCGGTCCACTCGAGCCCCTCGTCCAGCGCCACCTTGGAGACATTTGCCGAGCCAACGTAACTGCTGCCAAAACCGGTCTGCCGGTGGAAGGTATAGGCCTTGGCATGCAGGCGGGTGCGATGGGTATCGAAAGAGGCGCGCACCTCGGTATGCGGCAGCGAGGTCAGGAATTCGATGGCCTTGAGGTCGGTGGCGCCCAGGTAGGAAGTCGTCGCCACGCGCAGACGTGGGCCGCCGTCTGGCGCCGGGACTTCGGTGAAGCGTTTCAGAGCTTCCTTGAGTGGGCGGATGCCGCTCCACTTGATGAACGAGACCAGCCAGTCGGCACGATCGGCGCTGTGCAACTCGGCGCGTATCTGGCTGACCAGGCTGGGCGTTCGAGACGAGCCGGTCAGCAAGGTGGAAACGCCCAGTGGTGTGTCCGGGCGCTCGGCTTGGGCTTGGCCGATGGCGGCCGCCTCCGGTGGGCGCACCTCGAGCAGGCGGCGAAACGGCGGCAATGGGAGCTCGTCGACCAGTTTCGTGAACGGCGGGGCGCTTGCGGCCAGGGCGGATTTCAACGCCTGCAGTTGCTGCCGCGCTTCGCCCGAACCGGCCTCCCGCAGCGCGAGGACCAGCTGGGCCAGCTCGTGCGCCAGATGACTGCTGATCAGCGGGGATGCCTCCTCCAGATGCAGGTCCTTCTGCCAGCATGCCAACCCGGTCAGACCCAGCCGTTCCAGTTTTTCGATCAGTCGAGGCGTTTCGATGCGGTCATGCAGACCCAGCCAGGGTTTTTGTCGTGATTCTGCAGCCATATTCGGTTTTCCCGGTTTTGCTCCGAGTCGAGCGCAAAACCCCATCCCCAGGGGTTTTCCAGAACGTGTGATGCAGGAAGCCTGCGGTCACACTCGTATCACTTCAGTTGCTCCCGGGAGTGACGCAGCCCGGATTGCTGATTTGCTGATTCCGCCGCAAGGTCGATCCGAGTACAGGCCGGTTGCCGGCTCTACACCCGCCCGTACTCGCTGGCCTGGCCCACCCAGCGCCGGATCAGTGGCTCGACCTGTTCCGGGTGCTGGTCCAGCAGGCGATCGCTGGCTTCCCGTGCTTCTTCGAGCAGGTGGCCGTCGCGGGCCAGGTCGGCCACGCGCATCTGGGCCAGTCCGGTCTGGCGGGTGCCCAGTACCTCGCCGGGGCCACGCAGGCGCAGGTCTTCCTCGGCGATCCGGAAGCCGTCCTGGGTTTCACGCATGAGTGCCAGGCGGGCCCGGGCCCGGTCGCCGAGCGGTTCCTCGAACAGCAGCACGCAGTGCGAAGCCGTCGCGCCGCGTCCGACGCGGCCGCGCAACTGGTGCAGCTGGGCCAGGCCGAGGCGTTCGGCGTTTTCGATCAGCATCAGCGAGGCGTTGGGCACGTCAACGCCGACCTCGATGACGGTGGTGGCGACCAGCAGGTCCAGCTCGTGGGCCTTGAAGCGCTGCATGATCTCGTTCTTCTCGGCGGTCTTCATCCGTCCGTGGACCAGGCCGATGCGCAGATGCGGAAGCTGCTCCGCCAGGCTCTGGGCCGTGCTCTCGGCTGCCTGGGCATCGATGGCTTCCGATTCCTCGATCAGGGGACAGACCCAGTAGGCCTGTCGGCCTTCGGCGCAGACCTCGGCGATGCGGGCGATGATCTCGTCGCGCCGTGCCGCGTTGATGGCGACGGTGGTTACCGGTGTGCGTCCCGGGGGCAGTTCGTCGATCACCGAGAGATCCAGGTCGGCGTAGGCACTCATCGCCAGCGTGCGGGGGATCGGTGTCGCGGTCATGACCAGCTGGTGCGCCCGGGCGCCCTCGGGGCCCTTGGCGGTCAGGGCGAGGCGCTGATGAACGCCAAAGCGATGTTGCTCGTCGACGATGACCAGCCCGAGGCGATGAAATTGCACGGATTCCTGGAACAGGGCGTGGGTGCCGACCGCCAGGTGGATTTCGCCATCGGCCAGCGCCTGGTTGCGCATTTTCCGTTCGCGTTCGGCCAGCAGGCCACTCAGCAGGGTGGTGCGCACGCCTAGGGGCTCCAGCCAAGTTGCAAGGTTTCGGGCGTGTTGTTCGGCCAGGAGGGCGGTGGGGGCCATCAGGGCGACCTGGTGGCCGGCCTCGATGGCGGTCAGCGCCGCCCCGGCGGCCACGAGGGTCTTGCCGGAGCCGACATCGCCCTGCACCAGCCGCAGCATGGGCGTGGGTCGTGCCAGATCGGCCCGGATTTCCGAAAGCACGCGTTCCTGAGCCCCGGTTGGTGCGAAGGGCAGGCTTTCCAGGAGGCGGTCATGGAGCCTGCCGGGACCGTTCAGCACCGGCGCCGGATCATGCCGAAGGTGACGGCGCGCCATCCGAAGCGCCAGGTGCTGGGCGATCAGTTCCTCCAGAACCAGGCGGCGACGCGCGGGGTCGTCCGCGTGGGGTGGGCCGGCGCTGCGTGCCGGCATGTGCAGGCGAGTGAGCGCCTCGTCCAGCGTGGGGAGGGCATGCTGGTGACGAATCTCGGCGGGTAGCCGGTCCGACAGGAGCCGTTCGGCCTGTTGCAGCGCCAGGGCCTGGCGCATCAGGCGTCTCAGCACGATCTGTCCGAGGCCCTCCGTGGTCGGGTAGACCGGTTGCAGGTATTCGCTGTCGGATGCGTCGGTCAGGACTTCCGGGTGGGCAAGGTCCAGGCCGTGCGCACCTTGCTTGAATTCACCGAACAGGCGCAGCCGACGCCCGGCGGGGAAATGTCCGGGGCCGGGGCCATGCTGCCCGAAGAACCACACGGTCGCCTGCCGGTCGCCGTCGGTCACGGCGACCACGCAGCGCGCCTTGCCCCGGTACAGGGCGCGCGCTTCAACCACCGTGACCTCGACCAGTGCCTCCTCACCGGGCAGGATCTCTGCCAGGCGCCGTGCGGTCCCGCGATCCTGATACCGGAAGGGCAGGTGCAGCAGCAGGTCTTGGACGGTCTCGATGCCCAGGCGAGCCAGGCGCTTGCCCAGCGCCGGGCCGACGCCCTTGAGTTCGGTTATCGGCCGCGGCGCGTCCATTGATGCCATATCACAAGTTTTCCGTGTCTCAGGTGCCGATTAGGCCTTATAATCCTGAGGATTCAAATTCGAATAAATCTTCTTGCTCGCAGGAGAAATCAAAGTGGCACAGGAAACCCCCAAAGTCGATCCCGTATCCAAGCTGGTCACCTTTATTGGTGTGATCCTGCTTCTGGTCACCGTGCTGTACATGGTTCAGTCGTTTCTGACCGTGGTGGATGAAAATACCACCAAGGGTCCCACGGTGCAGACCCCCGATGTAGCCGAGGCGCAGAGGGATGAGGCCGAGGCAGAGAAGGAAGCGGCCGAAACGGAAGCGGCAGAAACCGAAGAAGTCGCGGCGGCCGCCGAGGAGACGGCGGCGGAGGCTGAGGCCGAAGAAGCCGCTGCAGAGGCAACCGAAACTGCGGTTGCCGATGCCGCCAAGGGGGGTGAGCACTATCAGGCCAATTGTGCGAGCTGCCACGGCATGAATGCCGAGGGCCAGGGTTCGTTCCCGAAGCTTGCGGGCATGAGCTTCGAAGAGGTTGATGCCAGCCTCAAGGCCTACCGCGCGGGTGAAAAGACCGGCGGCCAGGCTGCGATGATGGCGCCGATGGCGACGGGCCTCTCGGATGAGCAGATTGCCAACCTGGCGGCGCACATTGCCGAAGTGGGCGGACAAGACGTGCCGGGCGGTGCGGCAAAGGCCGATGACGCGGTTGATGAGTCGTCTGCCGAGACCAAGGAGGAAGAGCCTGCCGCCGACGAATCGGCTGCATCGGGTGACGTGGCCGCCGGTCAGCAGAAGTACCAGGCCCAGTGCGCCAGCTGCCATGGCATGCAGGGCGAGGGCCAGGGCATGTTCCCGAAGCTGGCAGGTCACTCGGCCGAAGAGATCGTTGCTGATCTCAAGGCCTACAAGGCCGGCGAGAAGACCGGGGCCAATGCCGCAATGATGGTGCCGATGGCCGCCGGCCTGTCTGATGCCGACATGGCGGACCTCGGGGCCTTTATTTCGGGGCTCTGAGCAGCCCGGGGGATGGGGCGACCGGCGAGGCCGGGTTTTTCTCCAGCATCCTTCAAACATCATGCACAGGCCGCCCTCGAGGCGGCCTGTCGGTTTCTGGACCCGGTCCGGTGGAGTTTGCGAAAGTCCGTGAGCATCTTCGAGGCAGAACGGCTGCGTGGACCGCAGGTGCCGGAGCTGAGCTTTTCACTTCAGCGCGGCGAGATCCTGATGCTGCACGGGCCTTCGGGCGCCGGCAAGTCACAGGCCTTGCGGGCCTTGGCGGACATGACACCCCATGAGGGCGTGGTGCGGCTGGACGGTGTTGGGCAAACGGAGTACGCGCCGGCAACCTGGCGCCGTCTGGTCGGTCTTGTGCCCGCCGAGTCCGGCTGGTGGGATGATGTGGTCGGCACCCATTTTGCCGAGGACCCGCCGGACGAGTGGCTTGCGCGGCTTGGTTTTCCCGGGGACGCCCTCTCATGGCAGGTTTCCCGGCTTTCCAGCGGCGAGCGTCAGCGGATGAGCGTGCTGCGCTGCCTGGCGCTGCGCCCGCGGGTACTGCTTCTGGACGAACCCACCGCCAATCTTGACCCGGAGGCGGCCCGGGCCATGGAGGATCTGATCACCGATTACCTCGGGCAGGAGACACGCTGTGCCGTCTGGGTGAGTCATGACCCGGAGCAACGCCAACGGCTGGGTGCTCAGGTGATCGAGATCGTGGCCGAGCCGGGGAAGGCCGCCGGACAGCCTCCAGGCAAGTCAGAATCATCGGGCGAGCCCCTGGCCTCATGAATCTCTACAGCCTGACTCCGCTTGACCTGGGGATCGCTGCGGCGTTGGTGATCGCGCTGGGCATCCTGCAGCTGGCTTTGGGGCTGGGCGTGACGCGTTCGCTGTACTGGGCGGCAACGCGGATGGTGTTGCAGTTGCTGCTGGTGGGCCTAGTGCTGGAACTTCTGTTCGAGCACGCCAACCTGTACTGGGTACTGGTGATGATGGGCGTGATGGTACTGCTGGCAGGCCACGAGGTGGCCGCGCGCCAGGGTCGGCGTTTCCGTGGCGTCTGGGGCTACGGGATCGGTCTGGCGTCACTTTCCATGACGGCGCTTTTCGTGACCTTGCTTGCCCTGTGGACCATGGTGGGCGTGGAGCCCTGGTACGCCCCGCAGTATGCGGTGCCGCTGCTGGGCATGATTCTCGGCAATGCGATGTCCGGCGTGGCCGTGGGCCTCAATCACCTGACGCAGACCGCCTGGCGCGAGCGTGTGACCCTCGAGGCTCGTCTGATGCTGGGCCAGACACGGCCCGAGGCGACGGTGGACCTGCGCCGGGAAAGCATCCGTGCCGGGATGATCCCGACCATCAACGTGCTCGCTGCTGCCGGCATCATCAGCCTGCCGGGCATGATGACCGGGCAGATTCTTGCCGGAACGCCGCCGATCGAGGCGGTAAAATACCAGATCCTGATCATGTTCCTGATTGCCGCGGCCACCGGCTTCGGCACGCTGATCGCCATCGAGCTGGGCACCCGGCGCCTGTTTGACGAGCGCGAGCGCCTGCGGCTGGAGCGCCTGCGTACCCAATCGGGGCGCTAGGCAATTCCTGCCCGTGCGTTACTGCGCCAGATCACGGATGGCTTCGTGTAAAGTTTCCTTCGAATCCTGCAAAGAGTCGGAATAAGTCATTAATCCTGCAGGTAGGGTGACCAGTCGGTCCAGGGCGGACCGAACGCGAAGAACGAGGGATTGAGGACCGATTCGCCGCGGTTGCAGGCCAGCCGCTTCATGTGGATGTCGGTCATGAAGCCGCCTGCTTCCTCCAGCACGCACTGGGCGGCGGCGGTATCCCACTCGGAAGTCGGTCCCAGCCGGGGATAGAGGTCCGCCGAGCCCTCGGCGATCAGGCAGGACTTGAGCGCACTGCCGCAGCGAATGACTTCGTGGGGGCCGAGGCGTTCGAGCAGCCGGCAGTCCAGTTCGGACATGTGGGAGCGACTGATCGCCACCCGGATGGGCGCATCGGGGGCTCGGCTGCGACAGGCGATGGCAGCTTGCGCACCCGTCTCGTCCCAGCGCCAGACGCCCTGCCGGCGAATGGCCCCGTACATCCGGGGCAAGGCTGGCGCGTAGACAATGCCGAGTACCGGCTGGTGCTGCTGGATCAGGGCGATATTCACGGTGAACTCGTCGTTGCGATTCACGAATTCGCGGGTTCCGTCCAGCGGGTCCACCAGCCAGTAGCGCGTCCAGCCAGCGCGCTCGGACCAGGGCGGCAGCGCATCTTCCTCGGTCAGTACCGGCAGGTGTGGTGTCAACTGCCGCAAGCTTTCGCTGATAATCCGGTTGGCCGCCAGATCGGCCTCGGTCAGGGGCGAGTGGTCGTTCTTGTGCTGCACGGTGAAGTCCCGCCCGTAGACGGCCATGATCGCCTCTCCGGCCTGCATGGCGATCTCGCGCGCGGAATCGAACAGTGCGGGCAGGTTTTCGGCCTTCATTGCTGACGACTCCGAAGCAGGTCGCGTACCAGAAAAAGCGCCGCCAGCGAGCGGGCCTCGGTGAATTCCCCACCGGCCAGGAGCCGGTCGATCTGCTCAACCGGCCAGGGTTCGACCTCGATCGGTTCCGGCTCGTCTCCTGCCAGTGGCGCCGGGTAGAGCGATTCGGCCAGCACGATGTGGGTCCGCTGGCCGGAGTAGGCGGGATTGCTGCTGAGGGTGGTCAGGTAGGTCAGTTCGGCGGCGCCCTGGCCGGTTTCCTCGCGCAGTTCGCGCAGGGCGGCGTCGAGCACCGGCTCGTCGTTCTCGATCCGTCCCTTGGGCAGGCCCAGCTCGTAGCGTTCGGTCCCGGCGGCATATTCGCGGATCAGCAGCACATGATCCGGGTCCCGGACCGGGACGATCAGCACTGCGCCGGCTGTGCTCCCGCGCAGTCGTTCGAAACGGGCAGCCGCCCCGTTGGAAAACATCAGATCGACCGCCTCCACCCTGAAGTGGCGCGTGCTCGCAAGCGTTTCGACGGCAAGGATCCGGGGCGGGGTGCGCGACATGTAGGGGTATTCAACGGACGAAGGCGAGTGGTCATAATAACCCGAAATTTTGCTTGATTGTGCGCCTGCGCCCCGGCAGGCCCTGCAACCTGCGCCGAGCGCCTTTTCCCGCGTCAGCGGGACCCCGGCCATGGAGGGCCGGGGGGTGCGAGGCCAGGATGAACCGAGCGCCTGTATTCGGGGGGGCGATCCGTGCGCGCTGGCTGTCCGGGCGGGTTTTTCCAGCAGCGGGCCGGGTCTGCCGGCGGCTGATGCGCATGGTCGGCGCGGCGGATTGCAGCGCGGGGTGGATTCGATCAGGGTTTCCCGCAAAATTGCAGGGGAGCGCCGAGCGAACCGGCACCCAGGAGCCAGCGCGAGGTTGCGACTGGCCTTTGGAGCCGCTTGATGCCGTGTGGTGCGCGAGGCGCGTTGGTCAAAGGGAGTCTGCTACAGGGAGTTTTCAGGATGGCGATCAGTGACTGGCCGGAAAGCGAGCGGCCGAGGGAGCGTCTGCTCGCGCACGGGCCTTCGGCGTTGTCGGATGCAGAATTGCTGGCAATCTTTCTGCGTACCGGTGTTGCCGGCAAGTCCGCCGTGGACCTGGCGCGTGAGCTGTTGCATCAGTTTGGCGGGTTGCGCGGTCTGCTTGAGGCGGACCGTCGGGCCTTCGCGAAGGGTCTGGGCCTGGGGGATGCGAAGTATGCCCAGCTTCAGGCAGTGCTGGAGCTGGGGCATCGGCACATGGCCGAGGTGCTTCGCCGCGAGGACACCATCGAGTCTCCCGGGGCGGCCCGGCGCTATCTGGCCATGCGTCTGCGCGGTTATCGACAGGAGGTGTTTGCCGCCTTGTTTCTGGACAATCGCCACCGGGTGATCCAGTTCGAGGAGTTGTTTCGCGGCACCATCGACCAGGCCGCCGTGCACCCGCGCGAGGTCGTCAAGCGTGCCCTGCATCACAATGCCGCGGCACTGATTCTCGCGCACAACCACCCCTCCGGCGTGGCGGAACCGAGCCGAGCGGACGAGCAGATCACGCGCAGGCTCCAGGATGCGCTCGGCCTGGTGGACGTGCGCGTCCTGGATCACGTCATCATCGGCGACGAGTGGGTGTCGCTGGCCGAACGCGGCTGCCTCTGACTGCGGGGCTCACTCGACGATGTGCGCCTCGTCCGGTGTCCTGTCCACCATCTTGCGCAGGTTGTCGTTGATCTTGAAGATCACGATCATCAGTTCGCACCAGATGCGTGCGAACACCGCACCGACCACGATGGTGAGCAGTCCGGAAAGAAAGCCGCCGATGCCTCCAACCGTGAATATGGTGCTCAGGCCCCCGATCAGGATCACTGCCAGCAGCAGCCAGTAGATGAAGGTGATGATCTTCGGGGTCAGCATCGAATCGAAAAAGAATATGTCGCGCATGAGTTGCTCTCCTTGTGCGTGATGTTGCGGACAAATCGCGTCGCCCCGGCGGGCCGGGACCGACTGGCTGGCAGCCCGGACCTTTCCCGGAATGCCTCCTGAAGCATGGCAGTAAAATGAGCTGCCCGCATGAAATTTGCGCTTCAGCCCGATTTCAGTTCATCGCGTACCCGGCGCGCCATGCGTCGGCTGACCGGCAGCCTTCTGTCCAGTCCGGCCAGTTCAATGCCGTGCTGACCGTCGGCGCCCGTATGCAGCGCCAGGATTCGGGCGCGGTTGACCAGCGTGTTGCGGTGAATGCGCAGCACCGCATCGCCAAGACGGGTCTCGAGCTGGCGCAGGCTTTCATCCAGCAGGGCCTCGCCTTCCTCGTGGACGGCCTTCACGTACTTGTCCTCGGCGACGAAGTACAGGGTCCGGTCCAGCGCGATACGCCGGTGACGACCGGCCTGCTGATAGTGAAGCCACGCCGGCTCAGGCCGGGCACGTTCCCGATGGGCCCGTGTCGGTGTGCCCACCCTTTGCAGGGCCTCGGCGAGGCGTTCGGCGCTGACCGGCTTGACCAGGTAATCGGCCGGGCCGCTTCGGTAGGCGTCCAGCGCATGCTCCGGATGGGCCGTCACGAAGATCACGGCCGGTGGCGGCGTGCCGGCCTTGAGTTGTTCGGCCGTCGTCAATCCATCCATTCCGGGCATGTCGATGTCCAGGAGCACCACATCCGGTTGCAGCTCGTCGTTCAGGGCAAGAGTCTCATGCCCCGTTGCCGCCTCACCCACGCAGTCGAAGCCCCGGTGCTGGGACAGCAGGCGCTTGAGCCGGCTGCGGGCCAGCGGTTCGTCATCGGCAATCAGCACGCGCATTCCGTGTGTCTCCTCAAGATGACTCCTTCAGGTTTCCGGGTCCGCGGGCGGCGGGCCCGGTTCGGCAAGCGGCACGGAGAGCATGACCCGGTACCGGCCATCAACCGGCCCGGCGCTCATGTGCATCGAATCGCCGTGGATCAGCGCCAGGCGGCGCTGGATGTTGATCAGTGCCATGCCATGGCCCGGGCGACGCCGGGGCAATTCTTCCGGCAGCGGATTTTCCAGGCACAGGAGGATGCGGTCTTGGGTCACCGTGACCGACAGGGTGATCTGGCCCGGTCTTGTGCAGCGCTCGATCCCGTGGTGAATCGCGTTTTCCACCAGCGGCTGCAGGGTCAGCGCGGGCAGGGGAAGATCGGGCAGCGGGTCGGGTAACTGCCAGTCCACGTTCAGTCGCGGACCCAGGCGCCAGTGTTCAAGTTCGAGGTACTCGCGCACCAGTGCGATCTCGCGCTTGAGGTTGCTCTGATCCCCCGCATGCAGGGCGGCCCTGAACAGGTTCGACAGGTGGATGATCGAGCGTTCTGCCTCGTCGGGGCGGTCATGGATCAGCTCGGCGACCGTATTCAGGCTGTTGAAGAAAAAGTGTGGCCGGATACGGGCCTGCAGGGCGTCCAGCTCGGCGCGCGACTGGGCCGCGATGCGCTGGCTGCGTTCGAGGTGCAGGGTGAAGATCAGGATGCCGGTGGCGCCGACCACCGCGGCGATGGCCAGGTTGTGGGTCACGAACCAGAAACGGCTGACTTGTGGCTCCCAGTCGACCCGGGTGAGCACCTCGTAGGCCACCTGGCTGACGAGCATCGTGGTCACGCCGAGTATGGCCAGAGCCACCAGCCCCAGGGCCTGGCCGTGCAGGTGTCCGAGCCGGTGACGCAGCAGGCAGAGCGTGGTGACGGTCAGCAGGGTGACCCACTGGACGAACAGCGAACCCAGGCCCAGGCGCAGCCAGCGGTCCTCGCTGACACCGGGCGCCAGGGCGAGCAGCACCGTGACGGCCTGGGCAAGCAAAAGGGTCCACAGCACCGTTCTGGCCTGACAGAACAGCGGCAGCACCGGGGCTGGGTTGCAATGCGCTTGCTCGGACATGGCTGCGGTATACTCTCGGGCCTTGATGGAAGCACCGGGCGTCGGGGCTTCTTCCGGAAAACCGACCGCCGCGCGGGCATGCCGGATTGGCGGCGGTCGAGCCCGCCCGCGGGCAATCCTACTTCAGCGCGCGACCAGGGCGGGATCAGCGCACGAGACTCATGAAGAACCCGGACAGGCGAACCGCGTTTGGCGCCGGACCGGATCAGGAGAACCATGAACAACCACGAGAGTAGCACGCAGCCGGCCGACAAGCTCTGGGGCGGCCGCTTCGACGAGCCGACCGATGCCTTTGTCGAGGCCTTCACCGCCTCGGTGGGATTCGATCAGCGCATGTATCGGCAGGATATCCAGGGTTCGATGGCCCATGCGCGGATGCTGGCCAAGATCGGTGTCCTGACCGGGAAGGAGCGCGACCAGATCCTCGAGGGGCTCGAGGCGATCCTGCTCGACATCGAGCGCGGTGACTTCGCCTGGGCGGTGGCCTACGAGGACGTGCATATGAACGTCGAGGCCCGCCTGATCGACCGGATCGGCCATGTGGGCAAGAAGCTGCACACCGGGCGTTCGCGCAATGACCAGGTGGCCACTGACATGCGCCTCTATCAGCGCGAGGCCATTGACGCCATTGTTGCGGAGATTCGCCGACTGCAGTCCGGACTGCTGGACCTGGCCGAGCGCGAGGCCGAGACCGTCATGCCGGGCTTCACCCACCTGCAGGTCGCCCAGCCGGTGAGTTTCGGGCATCACCTGATGGCCTGGTACGAGATGCTGGACCGGGATGCCGAACGCCTCGCTGACTGTCGTCGCCGGACCAACGTGATGCCGCTGGGGGCTGCTGCCCTGGCGGGCACCAGCTATCCGCTGGACCGGACCTGCACGGCCGAGCTCCTGGGTTTTGAGCGACCGGCCCGCAACTCGCTGGATGCGGTGTCCGATCGCGACTTCATCATCGAATTCATGGCCGCCGGCAGCCTGATCATGGCCCACCTGTCGCGGATGGCCGAGGAACTGGTGCTCTGGACCTCTGCCCAGTTCGATTTCATCCGCCTGCCGGATCGCTTCTGCACCGGCAGCTCGATCATGCCGCAGAAGAAAAATCCCGACGTGCCCGAGCTGGTGCGCGGCAAGACCGGCCGGGTCTATGGCAGCCTGATCTCCCTGCTGACGCTGATGAAGAGCCAGCCGCTGGCCTACAACAAGGACAACCAGGAAGACAAGGAACCCCTGTTCGATACCATCGATACGCTGATGGGCAGTCTGCGCGCCTTTGCCGACATGGTGCCGAACCTCGAGCCGAACCGCGAACGGATGAAGGCTGCCGCCAGGCAGGGCTTTTCCACGGCCACCGACCTGGCCGACTACCTGGTGCGCAAGGGAGTGCCTTTCCGCGATGCCCACGAGATCGTCGGCAAGGCCGTGCGCCTGGGTGTCGACACCGGCCGGGACCTGTCCGAGATGTCGCTGGAGGAACTGCAGTCGTTTTCCGATGCCATTGGGGCCGACGTTTTCGAGGTGCTGACCCTGGAAGGATCGATGGCGGCGCGCGACATCGAGGGCGGCACCGCGCCGGCCCAGGTGCGTCGCCAGGTCGACGAGGCGCGCCGGCGGCTCGCCGGCGACTGAGACGCGGCATCGTTGCGATGAAGGCCATCCCGCGGGTGCACCCGGTCCATGTCCGGGCGGTCGCCGGACTGCTGGACGAGGCGGACCAGGGCCGGGCTCCCGCCGATGTGATCCTCGCCGGTCATTTTCGTCGGCACCGCCAGATGGGCAGCCGGGACCGCGCCCTGGTCGGAGAGCTCTTTTACGAGGTGCTTCGTCACCGGCGGCTGCTCGATTGGCGCGGCGGTCGCTCCGACAACCTCGCGCGCACGTTGTGTGCCCTGGCCAAGCGCGGCTGGCTGGACCCGGGACTTGCCCGAAAGTTTGGTGGCAGCACGCCCAAACCCTGCCTGACTCCGCCGGCGAAGGATGAGTTCGAGGCGCTGGACCCGGCGATTCGGTACAGCCTGCCGGACTGGCTGGCGCGGGCGTGGATCGCCCAGTTCGGCGAGGATGAGGCCCGGGCCCTGGCTGCGGCCATGAACCGCCAGGCGCCGGTGGACCTGCGTGCCAATACCCTTCGGCTGGACCGGGATCGGTTGCGCGAGATCCTCGCTCTGGATGGCATCGAGGCGCTTGAGACGCCGCATGCGCCAGAGGGCCTGCGCCTTGCCGGTCGTCAGGCGCTTACCCGGCTCAAGGCCTTCCGGGACGGGCTGTTCGAGGTTCAGGACGAGGGCAGCCAGATCGTCGGGCTGGCCACCGGAGTCGAGCCGGGCATGCAGGTGCTGGACCTGTGTGCCGGCGCCGGCGGCAAGTCCCTGCAGATGGCCGCGATGATGCAGGGGCGCGGGGAAATCATCGCCTGTGATGTCAGTGCCCGGCGCCTGCAGAACCTGCTGCCCCGCGCACGCCGGGCCGGCGCCGGGATCGTCCATCCGATGACCGTCCATGACGAGCAGGACCCGGTGCTGGGCCGCTTTTGCGCACGGTTCGACGTGATTCTGGTCGATGCGCCCTGCTCGGGGCTCGGAACCCTGCGCCGCAGCCCGGAGCTCAAGTGGCGCGACCCGGACGTGCTGGGCCTGCGTGGCACCCAGGAACGGCTGCTCGAGGCCGCGTCCCGGATGCTCGCCCCCGGGGGACAGATCGTGTACGCGACCTGCAGCCTGCTGGAGGTGGAGAATGATCAGGTCATCGACGCGACCCGGCGTGCCGGCAGGCTGGTGCCGGCGGCGCTGGCACTGCCCCCGTCACTCGAGGTCGCGCAGGCCGCGCGCCTGACCCTGACACCGCACCGGCACGGAACCGATGGCTTTTTCCTCGCCGGGCTGACCCGCGGCTGAGCCGGCCGGTCAGCGGCCCGGCCCGCTGACCCGTTCTCTCGGGCGCAGCCCGAGCCGTTTTCATCCAGCAAGGAGGTTCGCCCTCATGAAAGGCATCCGGGCGATCGTCGCCCTCGTCGTTCTCGCCCTTCTGCTTGCCGGCTGCGGCCAGAAGGGCCCGCTGTACCTTCCGGACAAGGAGCAGAAATCCTCATGAACTCCCCCCTGGTTCGACGCGATGGCGTGCTTCACCTGGAGGACGTCTCGCTGGTGACGCTGGCCGACGAGGTCGGTACGCCCTGTTACGTCTACTCGCGCGCGCTGATCGAGCGACGCTTCCTGTCCTACGACCGCTCCTTCGGAGACCGTCCGCACCGGATCTGCTTTGCCGTCAAGGCCAATTCCAACCTGGCCGTGCTGGGTCTGCTGGCTGGGCTCGGTGCCGGGTTCGATATTGTGTCGGTCGGTGAGCTTGAGCGGGTGCTTGTCGCTGGCGGGCAGGCACGGACGGTGGTGTTTTCCGGTGTCGGCAAGCGCGAGGACGAGATCCGGCGCGCACTGGAAGCCGGCATCGGCTGCTTCAATGTCGAGTCGGAAGCGGAGCTGGCGCGAATCGACCGAATCGCCGGCTCGATGGGCGTGGTGGCGCCGGTGTCCTTGCGGGTCAACCCGGACGTGGACGCGCGAACGCATCCCTACATCTCCACCGGCCTGAAGGAAAACAAGTTCGGCATCGACATCGAGCGTGCCGAAGCGGTCTACCGCCAGGCCGCCGAACGCGAAAACCTTCGGATCGTGGGTGTTGACTGCCATATCGGGTCGCAGCTGACCGAGCTGCAACCTTTCGAGGATGCCCTGGACCGGGTGCTGGTGCTGGTGGACCGGCTCGAGGAATCGGGTATCCGGCTGGAGCACCTCGACCTCGGCGGCGGGCTGGGCATTCGCTACACCGACGAACTGCCGCCGGAGCCCACGGAACTGGTCGCCGCGCTCCTGAAGCGTCTGGAGGGCAGGCCGCAGGAGATCCTGCTGGAGCCCGGGCGGTCGATTGTCGGGGAGGCAGGCGTGCTGCTGACCCGGGTGGAGCACGTCAAGGACAATGGCCATCGCCGGTTCTGCATTGTCGATGCGGCCATGAACGACCTGATGCGGCCGGCACTGTACGACAGCGTGATGGACATCCTGCCGGTCTGCATGACGGATGCCGAACCGCAGCGCTGCGAGGTGGTTGGACCGGTCTGCGAAACCGGGGACTTTCTTGGACGGGACCGCTGGCTGGCGGTGGACGAGGGCGACCTGCTGGCGATTGCCGGGGCAGGTGCCTACGGCTTCACCATGAGCTCGAACTACAACAGCCGGCCGCGGGCGGCGGAGGTGATGGTCGACAAAGACCGCTTCCACGTGGTGCGGTCGCGCGAGACGCTGGAGGACCTCTGGCGTGGCGAGCAGCGGTTGCCCTGATCGCGTGGTACCGGTTCGTCGGGCCGGTGGGCGCTGTCCCGTGCAGGACACGGATGCCCTGCCTCGCGATGGCGCGAGCCGGTCAATCGCACAGCACCGACCGGGCAGGTCACGGCCCGTGCGTCGTGCCGGCGGGCCCGGTCGGGATTCGGGTTTCAATAGTCAATTTAAATGGATCTGATTGTAAATTTCGATTTATTCTATCGCTGTGCCTGGTCTATACTGCCGGACAACTTGAAGCCGATTCAGCATGGGCTGGGCTTCAACCCCCTCTTTTTATTCCTGTAACCCCTACTGAAAAGGAGTGTCCTGCATGTTTGAAAATCGTGAGGGTCAGCGCGTACCCAACGTCACGTTCCGCTGCCGTGAAAACAACGACTGGAAGAACGTCACCACTGACGATCTCTTCAAGGGCCGCACCGTGGCGGTATTCTCCCTGCCCGGCGCGTTCACGCCCACCTGTTCCTCCAGCCACGTGCCGCGGTTCAACGAACTGGCTCAGGTGTTCAAGGAGCATGGCGTGGACGAGATCGTCTGCGTATCGGTCAACGACGCCTTCGTGATGAACGAGTGGGCCAAGGATCAGAACGCCCCGAACGTCACCTTCCTGCCCGATGGCAATGGCGAGTTCACCGAGGGCATGGGCATGCTGGTCGGCAAGGAAGATCTCGGCTTCGGTCGTCGCTCCTGGCGCTACTCCATGCTGGTCAAGGACGGCGTGATCGAGAAGATGTTCATCGAGCCCAACGTCCCGGGCGACCCCTACGAGGTTTCCGACGCCGACACCATGCTCGACTGGCTGGCGCCCGACGCCAAGAAGCCGCACTCGGTCGTGGTGTTCAGCCGCGAGTTCTGCCCGTTCTGCACCAAGGCCAAGGCCATGCTTGGTGATGCCGGCATCGCGTTCGACGAGATCGTCGTCGGCAAGGGTGTGCATACCCGTGGCCTGCGTGCCGCGACCGGCCACGAGTCGGTTCCGCAGATCTTCATCGATGGCAAGCACATTGGTGGTTCCGACGACCTGGAGAAGTGGCTCGCCGCCAACAACTGATCCGGCAGGCCGTCCTGACCGGTGCAGACGGGCCTTGGGCCTGCCTGCACCGGCGGATCTGCACTGCGCATCGGGGTGCGCAGTGCAGATCCGGCCGGGGGACCGCGCATCGCGGCCCGCCCGATGCGCACATTACAGTCCGGCAATCCACGATTTGAAACGTACTGTCCGGGAGGCCCTGAGCATGAGCAACACACATTACGACCTGATCGCCCTTGGTGGCGGATCTGGTGGCCTGGCGGTCGCCGAGAAGGCCGCGTCCTTCGGCAGGAAGGTGGCCGTGGTCGAGCCGCGCAAGCTGGGCGGAACCTGCGTGAATCTTGGCTGTGTACCCAAGAAGGTCATGTGGTACGGCGCGCACCTGCGCGAGGCAGTCATGGATGCGGCTCAGTGGGGGCAGCCGGTGACGGTCGACGGCCCCTTTGACTTCGCCAAGCTGGTTTCCGGTCGGCGCAAGTACATCGACATGATCACCAATTACTGGAATGGCTATGCCACCGAGCTCGGCGTGGACGTGCTTGGCGGCTACGGCCGGTTTGTCGACGCGCGGACGATCGAAGTGGACGGCAGCCGGTACACGGCCGACCACATCGTGATCTCCGTCGGGGGCAGGCCGTTTGTCCCGCCGGTTCCGGGGGCTGAACTCGGCATCACCTCCGACGGCTTCTTCGACCTGGAAACGCTGCCCGGCCGGGTGGCGGTGATCGGGGGCGGCTATATCGGCGTGGAGCTGGCCGGGGTGCTGCGCGCACTCGGCAGCGAGGTCACGGTGCTGGACATGGCGGAGACGGTGCTGGCGCCCTTCGACGAGTTGCTGCGCGAGGTGCTGACCGCCGAGATGACCAAGCAGGGCATCGCCCTGGAGTTGCCCTTCAAGGTGGCATCGCTTCAGGAGCGCCATGGCGGCATCGTCATTGAAGGGGCCGACGCAAAGACGCTGGGTCCGTTCGATCAGGTGATCTGGGCCGCTGGCCGGGCCCCGGCCACGGCCGAGCTGAACCTGGAGGCGGCCGGCGTGGACATGGAGCGCAATGGTGTCGTGCCGACCGATGAATTCCAGAACACCAACGTGCCGGGCGTCTACGCCATTGGGGACATCACCGGCCGTGCGCCGCTGACCCCGGTGGCGATTGCCGCGGGTCGTCGGCTGGCGGAGCGGCTCTTCGACGGCAAGACCGATCGCAAGCTCGACTATGACAACATCCCCACCGTGGTGTTCGCCCACCCGCCTCTGGGCACCATCGGGATGACCGAGGCGCAGGCGCGCGAGGCGCACGGCGACGCGGTGACGGTATACGAGACCCGGTTCACGCCGATGCGGTATGCGCTCAGCGCCCATGGCGTGGACACGGCCATGAAGCTTGTCTGTGTGGGTGATGACGAGCGGGTGGTGGGTGTGCACCTGATCGGTGACGGCGCGGACGAGATGCTTCAGGGCTTCGCGGTTGCGGTGAAAGCCGGCCTGACCAAGGCCCAGTTCGACGACACCGTGGCGATCCACCCGACTTCCTCGGAAGAGCTGGTGACGCTCAAGACACCCAAGCATCAATGAATCCCGGTCGCGGCCGGGCCAATCATGAACCGCCGAAAAGAGCGGCATGAACCATTCGCGGGACGCTACCGTTCGAGGAAAACATCATGTTTCTTGAATTACGTCACCTGCGAACACTCGCCGCCGTGGCGGAGCTTGAGTCGCTGGCGGCCGCCGCCGAGCGGCTGCATCTGACCCAGTCGGCGCTGTCGCACCAGATCAAGGCCATCGAGAGTTACTACGAGGTCACCCTGTTCACGCGCAAGACCCGGCCGATGCAGTTCACCCCCGCGGGGAAGAAGCTGCTGGCGCTGGCCCGCGAGATTCTGCCCCAGGTCGACCGGGTGGACGGCGATCTTCGCCGTCAGGCCGGTGGCACGGTCGGTCGGTTGCATATCGCCCTGGAATGCCACTCTTGCTACGCCTGGATGCTCCCGGTACTCGAACGGTTCCGCCGGGACTGGCCGGACGTGGAGATTGACCTCTCGCTGAGCCATCGTTTCGACGCCGTGACGGCCCTGCAGCGGGGTCAGGTCGATGCGGTCGTCAGCTCGGACCCACCGGCCGACGATTCCGTGGCTGCCGGCTCGCTGTTCCGCTACGAGGTGGTGCTGGCTCTCCCGAACGGCCATCCGCTGACCGGGCGGGAGTTCATCCGCCCGGCGGACCTGGTGGACCAGACCCTGGTGACCTACCCCGTCGAACGTGACCGGCTGGATATCTTCTCCCGGTTTCTCGATCCGGCCGGCATGGCACCGGCTGGCGTGCGCCAGAGCGAGATGACGGCACTGATCGCCCATCTGGTGGCCGTCGGCCAGGGCGTGGCCGCCCTGCCGGCCTGGGCGGTTGCCGACGAGGTTTCCCGGGGCCTGATCCAGAAGCGCCGACTGGGGCGAAAGGGCCTGTATGGCACGTTGTACCTGCTCAATCGGCACGAGGACGCGGGTCTGAGCTTCCATCAGGCATTTCTGGGCATCTGCCGGAACCTCGGGCGTTCTGCCCTGGACGAGGTCAGCGACCCCCTGGCAGGCGCTGCCTGACCCAGGCGTCAATGCCGGCGCCTCGCCCGCCCCTTGAATGACCGCGGATCGGGCAGGAAGGACGTTGACCGGGACCCGGTGCGGTCACCGGGTCCCGCTCCTCCGGTCAGGCGCCGACGCAGCGGTTTCTGCCCTCGGACTTGGCACGGTACAGCGCGCTGTCCGCCCGCTCGAAGGTATCCTCGATGCCCTCGCCCTGGCGATGCTCGGTGATGCCGCAGGACAGCGTGATGCGGATGGGGTCGGTCTTGAACCGGAAGGGCGTGTTGGCAATTTCCTCGCGCATGCGGTCGACCACCGGCAGGGCGTGTTCCAGGCTGGTCTTCGGCAGCAGCATGACGAACTCCTCGCCCCCGAACCGGGCCACCATGTCGACCTCGCGAACCAGCTTGGCCAGGCGGCGCCCGACGACATAAAGTGCCTTGTCCCCAGCCTTGTGGCCAAAGTTGTCATTGACCTGCTTGAACAGGTCAATGTCCCAGATCGCCAGGCACAGCGGGGTGTGTTCCCGCTTTCTGCGCGCCAGTTCCAGGCGGACCCTTTCCTCGAAGGCCAGCCGGTTTGGCAGGCCGGTCAGCGTATCGCGCAGCAGTCGTTCGCGGCTCTCGTCGAGGCTGGTCTTCAAGGATGCCGTTTCATGCTCCAGATGGCGCACGTGCGTCCGCAGCTTCTGGTTCTCTGCTTCCGCCTCCGCAACGCGCTTCTGGTCCGCCTGGCGATATTCGGCCACGTGCTTGCGAATCCGGCCGAGTCTTTCCTGAACGGCGGATTTCAGCGTGCTCAGTTCGGTTGCCTGGTCGACCTCGGCACCGATATCGGCAACTTGTCGGTTGACCGCTTCGTCGAGGGCGGATGATGCATCTCGCTGGCTGCTCAGGCGATCCTGCTCGGTGGCCGCGTGCCGGTCGATGTCTCCGAGCGTGTGGGTGACCTGCTTGAGAAAGCTCGCCAGGTCGTTCTTTTCGGACTCGACCTGACGCCGCATGTCGTTGACCAACATGGCCGCCCGGTCGATCAGAACGCTTGTGACGGTATTGTCGGACTCGCTGGCCAATTGCTCGATCAGCCGGCTGCGGCGCTTTTCCAGCTCTTCGGTGAAGGCAATCCGCTCCAGCATGACGGAGAGCAGCTGGCGCGTCTGGCGATTGCGTTCCGCCACGGACGGCTCCATGGCGGACGGGAGGCTGTCCTGTTCGCTTTCGATGGCCGCATTCGCCTCGACCACCCGGATGGACTCGATAATCTCCGAGACGCCCGCGGTCAGCACGCGCCACGGCAGCTTGCCTTCCTCGGCAGCACGCACCTGCTCGCGCAGGCTCCGGACGGGCTCTTCGAGCTCCGGATAGGCCTTGTCGACCGCAAGTGACAGCTTGCCCAGCATCTGTCGCGTCAGTCGTTCGGCCTGCTCCAGGTCGCCCTCGAGTTTGCCGAACTCGTCGAGCAGGGACTGGTATTTTTCCCGCAGTGCCTGTTGCTCGCGTTCATCCATGCCCTGTGACCCTCTCAAGAAAACCTCGAACAAACCCCTCCACGGGCGCGCCAGGCCGCCGGCGACCGTCGTGCGGATGCCCAGTGCACGGGGGCACGACCCCCAGGTCCCGAGGCCCCCAAAAGGCGCTGTGGATGCTCAGGGAAAGCCGCTCCGGTCAGGGCGTGCGTTCCAGGCCGATCCGCTTCACTTGCGCCTCGATCCAGTCGCGGGTTTCGGCATTGACCTCTTCGGCCGTGCGTCCGGCGGTCTCGATGGGCGGGCCGATCACCACGTCAATCGTACCGGAATGTTTCTGCAGCCCCTTCCGGGGCCAGAAGATCCCGGAGTTCAGCGCAACCGGAATGACCGGCCGACCGCTGGCCACGGCGACCGCGGCGCCGCCGATCCGGTAGTTCGGTTCGGTGCCCGGTGCCTGTCTGGTGCCCTCCGGGAAGATCACCACGTCCCGTCCCTGGGCCAGGGCATCGCGGGACTGCACGATCATGTCCCTGAGCGCCTTGCGGCCTGCCGCGCGGTCGATGGCGATCGGCCCGATGGCAGCCAGCCCCCAGCCGAATACCGGGATCTTCAGCAGTTCCCGCTTCAGCACGAAGGCCGGGTAGTGCAGCAGCGACGGGAAAAAAAAGGTTTCCCAGGTCGACTGGTGCTTGGCCAGGATCAGCCGTCCCGATCCGGCCGGCGGCAGGTTCTCGGTGCCCGTGACGCGCCAGTGCAGACCGAGCGTGACTCTGGCCCACCACAGGACGAAACGCCCCCAGCGATACAGTAGACGATACCGGAAATGAAACGGCAGCAACGGACTGATCGCGACGACCGGCAGCATCACGATCAGGGTGAGTATCTTGCCTGCCAGAAACGCCAGTGCGCGCGCGGTGGTCATCATGATCCCCGCCCGTCGCGGTCAGCCGCCGGAAACCAGCGACAGGTCGGCCGTGCGCAGGAACAGCGCCGCCAGTCGATTGAGCAGCGCGATCCGGTTGGCGCGCAGCTTCGGGTCTTCGGCCATCACCATGACCTGGTCGAAGAAGGCGTCCACCTCGTCGCGCAGATGCGCCAGCCGCGACAGTGCGGCCGTGTAGTCGCCCGCCGAGAATAGGGGCGCGGTCTCGCCTTCCAGCGCCACCAGCCGCCGGTACAGGACCTGCTCTGCCGGGTCGGCCAGGCGGTCTTCATCCACGGCGGCCAGGTCGCTCGGAAAGGCGCCGGAATCATCGCCCGATTTGCGCAGAATATTGTGAATCCGCTTGTTGGCGGCGGCCAGCGCCTCGGCCTGCGGCAGGGCGAGGAACGCGTTGACTGCCTCGACGCGCCGGTGAAAGTCGTGCGGTGCCGAGGGCCGGACCGCCGCCACGGCGTCGAAGACATCGTGGCGTATGCCGCGGTCGAGATAATAGGCCCGCAGCCGCTCGGTCATGAAGTCGAAGACCACGTTGACTGCGCCCGGTGCGCCGGCCACCCGCTCCGAGAGCGCGGCGGCGGCCTCCTCGAGCAGTTCGTGCAGATCCAGATCCAGCTTCCGCTCGATGAGGATGCGCAGCACCCCGAGCGCAGCGCGGCGCAGCGCGAACGGGTCCTTGGCGCCTGTCGGCCCCTGTCCGATGGCAAAGATGCCCACCAGCGTGTCCAGCCTGTCGGCCAGCGCGAGAGCCTGCGCGACCGGGCCGGCGGGCAGCGCATCACCGGCCCGGCGGGGCAGGTACTGCTCGTCGAGCGCCTGGACGACCTCGGCATGCTCGCCCTCCAGTTCGGCCAGGTAGCGGCCCACGATGCCCTGAAGCTCGGGAAATTCTCCGACCATGCTGGTCTGCAGGTCGCACCGGGACAGGAGGGCCGCCCGCCTTGCGAGGTTCGGGCTCGCGTCCAGTCGGCTGGCAATCAGCGCGCACAGTGGCGCGACCCGCCCGACCTTGTCCCGGATGGTCCCGAGGCGCTCCTGGAAGATTACGTGGCCAAGACGCTCAAGATGGCTTTCGAGCGGGTGCCGGCGGTCCTCCTTCCAGAAGAACTCCGCGTCCGCGAATCGTGGCCGGATCACCCGTTCATTGCCGGCACGCACCTGGGCGGGGTCGCGGCTGTCGATATTGGCCACCGTGATGAAGTGCGGCATCAGTGCCCCGTTGCCATCGACCACCGGGAAGTATTTCTGGTTGTCCTGCATGGTGTGCATCAGCGCCTCGGCCGGCACCTCCAGAAAATGCGACTCGAAGCTGCCACAAATGGCGACCGGCCACTCCACCAGCGCTGTCACCTCGTCGAGCAGGTCCTCCTCGATCACCGCCCGGCC
Source organism: Halothiobacillaceae bacterium (assembly GCA_046541195.1). GTDB lineage: Bacteria > Pseudomonadota > Gammaproteobacteria > Halothiobacillales > Halothiobacillaceae > JBKHDT01. The sequence continues at coordinate 45,496 of JBKHDT010000006.1, forward strand.
GCCGATTTCCTGCGCCAGGGATTCGACCTGCACGCGAATCGCGTCCCGTCGCTGCGCAAAGTCGGCCAGCACGTGTCCGCGGGTTTCCAGCAGCCTGGCATAGTCCGCCGGGCGTTCGACGTATAGCGGATCGGGGTGGTGGAACCGGTGTCCCCGGGTCTGGCGACCGCTGGCGATGCCCAGGATTTCGGCCTCGATTGTCCGGTCCCCGAGCAGGAGCACCACCCAGTGCACCGGGCGGACGAATTCCTCGGTGCCGGCCCCCCAGCGCATCCGCTTGGGAATCGGCAGCCTGTGCAGCGCCTGCCGGACGATTTCCGGGATCATGGCTTCGGCCGGCTGACCCGGTTCGACATGGCGGTGGATCATCCAGGCGCCCTTGTCCGTTTCCAGGCGCTCGAGCTGTTCGACCGCCACGTTGCAGGAGCGGGCGAATCCCTGCAGGGCCCGGGTCGGGTTGCCTTCCTCGTCGAAGGCGGCCGCCACGGCAGGCCCCCGGCGCTCCTGCGGCCGCTCGGGCGTGCTGGTGGCCACGCCTTCAACCAGCACCGCCAGCCGGCGTGGAGCCGCATAACCGCGGTGTCCCTGGGGCGACAGGCCCGCATCGGCCAGGCCATTGATCACTTCGTCCGTGAAGACTGCGCTCAGCCGGCTCAGGGCCTTGGGCGGCAGTTCCTCGGTGCCGATCTCGATCAGCAGGTCGCAGCGTTGTGTCATTTCGGTCATGGGGTGTTTCGACTCGTGCGGATCAGCAATCGCGGGCGCACATGGGGAAGCCGAGCTTCTCCCGGGCGGCATGGTAGGCCTGGGCGACGGAGCGGGCCATCTGGCGGACGCGCAGGATGTAGCGTTGACGTTCGGTGACCGAGATCGCCCGGCGTGCATCGAGCAGGTTGAACGAATGTGATGCCTTGAGCACCTGCTCGTAGGCCGGCAAAGGCAAGTCGGCCTCGATCAGCCGGCTGCAGTCGCGTGCGCACTGCTCGAACAGGCTGAACAGGAACTGCGTGTCGGCGTGCTCGAAATTGTAGGTCGACTGCTCGACCTCGTTCTGGTGATAGACGTCGCCGTAGGTGATCACCCCGGCCTCGGAGCGAGACCAGACCAGGTCGTACACGTTCTCGACATGCTGCATGTACATGGCCAGCCGCTCAAGTCCGTAGGTGATCTCGCCGGACACCGGGTGGCAGTCCAGCCCGCCGACCTGCTGGAAGTAGGTGAACTGGGTCACTTCCATCCCGTTGAGCCACACTTCCCAGCCCAGTCCCCAGGCCCCGAGCGTGGGGGATTCCCAGTTGTCCTCGACGAAGCGGATGTCGTGGGTGAGCGGGTCGAAGCCCAGCATGCGCAGCGAGTCGAGGTAGAGCGCCTGGATCTCCGGCGGTGACGGCTTGAGCAAGACCTGGAACTGGTAGTAATGCTGCAATCGGTTGGGATTGTCGCCGTAGCGCCCGTCGGTGGGACGGCGCGAGGGCTGGACATAGGCGGCGCGCCAGGGTTCCGGACCGATCGAGCGCAGGAACGTGGCCGGGTGAAACGTGCCGGCCCCGACTTCCATGTCCAGCGGTTGAAGCACGGCGCAGCCCTGGCCGGCCCAGAAGTCCTGCAGGGCGAGAATCAGCCCCTGGAAGGTTGTCAGATCAAATTTGCTCGACATGGTGCCGCTCGGTTGAACCCGGTTTGCATCAAGGGGCCCAAGAGTATACGGAAAAGCGACGGGAATACCGAGTGCGCCCATCCGGTACAATCGGCGCCTGTTGCGTCCGTCCTGCTCCGGAGTCCCACATCCGTGTTCTCGAAAATTCTGTCTTCATTCGGCCGTCGCCCGCCGGCGCGCCTGGCGCTGGACGACGCCCTGTGGCACGAGGTGGTCGTTGCCGTGCCCCTGCTGGCCGCCCGCCCGCCGGAAGAACGACAAGGGCTGCGCGAGATGGTGGAGCGGTTCCTGGCACGGAAGGGCTTTTTTGGCGGTGACGGCTTCGAGCCGACCCTGCCCATGGCCGTGCAGGTCGCCGCGCTGGCCTGCCTGCCGGTGCTGCACCTGGGTGACCACTGGCTGGACGCGGTGTTCGAGGTGGTCCTGTATCCCGACCAGTTCGTCCCGACCATCGAGCACATCGACGAGTTCGGCCTGGTACACGAGGAAACCGAGGCGCGCAGCGGCGAGGCCTGGGAGCACGGAACCCTGGTGCTGTCCTGGCCGGATGTGGAGGCATCCGGCCGGATGGAGGAAGGGTACAACGTGGTGATCCACGAAATTGCCCATGTGCTGGACATGCGCAACGGGGCCTTCAACGGTTTTCCCCCGATTCCGGTGAACATGGATGCGGGACGCTGGACCGCGGACTTTACCGAGGCCTTCGAGGCACTCAACCGGGCGATCGACGCGGGCGAAACGCCGGCGATCGATCCTTATGCAGCCAGCGCGCCGACCGAGTTCTTCGCCGTGGCCAGCGAGTATCATTTCGAGCGGCCGGATATCCTCCGTGCGGCATTCCCGCGGGTCGCCGCGCAGCTGGCCCGCTTTTACGCGGGGGGCGGGCTGGTGGCCTGATCGGCAACGCCGCAGCGGCCGGGCGCCGCGCGGCACCACGGAGGCTGGGAACACAGGTGCGTATCTTGTTGAACGCCGATGTCGGCGAAGGGTTCGGGAACTACCGCCTCTGCGACGAGGCGGTGCTGATGCCGCTGATTGACCAGGCGAACGTCGCCTGCGGCTTTCACGCCGGCGATCCGGTCGTCATGCGTCAGAGCGTGCTGCTGGCGCTGACGCACGGGGTGCGGATCGGGGCGCACCCAGGCTACCCGGACCTGCAGGGCTTTGGCCGGCGTTCGCTGGCGGTGTCGCCCGGGGAACTGGTGGCCCAGGTCCGCTACCAGGTCGGCGCGCTGGAAGGTATCGTCCGCGCCGAGGGTGGCAGGCTGGACTACGTCAAGCCGCACGGGGCGCTGTACCACGACATTCTGCGGCATCCGGAGCGCTTCGAGGCGATGCTCGAGGCGCTTGCGGCCCTGGCCTTCGATCACCCGCTCGGGCTGATGGTGATGGCCGGCCCGGCCGGGGAGGCGCTGGATCGCGCGCGCGCCGAGGCCCTGGGCGTGCCGCTGCTGTTCGAGGCATTTGCCGACCGGGCCTACGGGGCCGACGGGCGGCTGACGCCCCGCGATCAGCCGGGCGCGTGCCTGGACGACGCGGAGGCGGTAGTGCGTCAGGTGCGGGCGCTGGTGCGAGGCGAGCCATTGCCCGGCCTGGGACGGCCGGTGCGTGCCGATTCACTCTGTCTGCACGGCGATCACCCGCGATCCGCGACGCTGGCACAGGCGGTTCGCGCGGCACTGGAGCCGGGGTGATGGCTGCCTGGCGGGTGCCCGAGATCACGGCCGCCGGGCTTGACGGCCTGATGCTGCGCTATCCCGAGCCCGTGGGCGAGTCCTTGCTGGCCCAGCTCCAGGCCACGGCCAAGTCCCTGCGGGCGCGCCCGGATTACCGGGAAGTCGTTCCTGGCTATGCGACGATCTACCTTCGCCTGTCCGACCCGGCCGTCACGCAGGCAGAGGCCGGCAACCGGTTGCGTGAACGGCTTGCGGCCCTGCATGCCGGCGCCCTGCCCGAGCTGGCCAGCGGTCGGCTGCACGAGCTGCCGGTGCGTTACGGGGGGCGTGACGGACCGGATCTGGAACGGGTCGCGGCGCAATCCGGTCTCTCGTCGGCGGAGGTGATCGAGCGACATGCCGGGCAGACCTATCGCGTATACGCCGTGGGTTTCATGCCGGGGTTCGCCTATCTGGGGCTGGTCGATCGGGCAATCGCGGTCCCGCGGCTTGAAACGCCCCGGTCCCGGGTTCCTGCCGGCTCGGTGGCTCTGGCCGACCGGCAGACGGCGGTGTACCCTGCGGCCAGCCCCGGCGGCTGGAACCTGATCGGGCACTGTGCGCTGCCGCTCTTTGAGCGGCGGGCCATGCGCGGACTTCTGGGTCATGCCGACCGGGTGCGCTTCGTGCCGGCCGGCCGGGGCTGAACGACAAGTGGGGAATGACAGGCGATGGATGCGATCGTGACCGCCCGGGGGCTGACCCGTCGCTACGGCTCGTTCGTGGCCGTGGACGGCATCGACTTCGACATTCCACGCGGGCGCTGCTTCGGCTTTCTGGGGCCCAACGGGGCCGGCAAGACCACCACGCTCAAACTGCTGATGGGGCGCTCCGAACCCGATGGCGGGACCCTGACCGTGCTCGGCGCACCCGTGCCGAAGCAGGCCCGCCAGGTTCGGGCGCGCATCGGCCTGGTGCCCCAGAGTGACAACCTGGACCCGGACTTCTCGGTCCGGGAGAACCTGCGCATGTACGGGCGCTATTTCCGCCTGCCGACTGCCGAGGTGACGGCGCGCATCGACGAATTGCTGGCCTTTGCCCACCTTGAGGAAAAGGCCGACCAGAAGGTCGAGAATCTCTCCGGCGGCATGAAGCGGCGGCTGACCATCGCGCGCGCGCTGGTCAACGATCCCGAGCTGGTCATTCTCGACGAGCCGAGCACCGGCCTGGACCCGCAGGTCCGCCATCTGATCTGGGCCCGGCTGGCCGAGCTCAAGGCCCGCGGGGTGACGCTGATCCTCACCACGCACTACATGGAAGAGGCAGAGCGGCTCTGTGACGAGCTGGTCGTCATGGACCAGGGGCGGATCCTGGAGCAGGGCACTCCGGCCGAGCTGGTGCGCCGGCATGTCGAGTCGGACGTCATCGAGCTGCGGGGCGCGGTGGAAGCGGCCCTGCTTCCCGAGCTTGAGGCGCGGGGGTGCCGTTGCGAACACCAGGGTACGGCAGTCTACGCCTACACCACGGAGCCGGCACCGATCCTGTCGCTGCTGGCCGATCGAAACGACCTGGTTGTCATTCATCGGCGGTCGGGCCTTGAGGATGTGTTTCTCAGGCTGACCGGCAGGGGGCTGCGCGAATGAGTCGCTCGATCTGGACCCCGCCGGCACTGCGCCCCGACATGCTTGCCGTGGTGCAGCGCAACTTTCTGGTCTGGCGCAAGCTGCTCGGGCCCGCCATCGCGCTCAACTTCGGCGAGCCGCTGGTGTACCTGCTTGGTCTGGGGCTCGGCCTGGGTCTGCTGATCGGCGAGGTCGGCGGTATGCCGTATCTTGTGTTCTTAGCCTCGGGGATCGTGGCCTCAAGCGCCATGAACACGGTCAGCTTCGAGGGCATGTACTCGGTCTACACGCGCATGGTGCCGCAGAAAACCTATGACGCGTTGATGGCCACACCCCTGACCCTGGACGACATTGTCCTGGGCGAGGCGCTCTGGGCCGCGGCCAAGGGCGTGATCAGCGCGGCGGCCATCCTGATCGTCGCCGCGCTGCTGGGCGTTGTCCATGGCCCCGCGGCCGCGCTGGCGCTGCCGGTGGTGTTCCTGATGGGACTGGCCCTGGTGGGTCCGGCCATCATCATGAGCGCGGTGGCCGGCAGTTACGATTTCTTCAGCTACTACTTCGTGCTGGTGGTCACGCCGATGTTCATGCTCTGCGGCGTGTTCTTTCCGGTGGAGACCCTGCCGCAGGCCCTGCAGGCAGTGGTCCAGTGGCTGCCCCTGACCCACGCGGTCGAGCTGGTGCGGGCGCTGGTCATCGGGGTTGCGCCGCCGCGTCCGGTGCTCAACCTGCTGGTGCTGGTCGGCTACGCGTTTGCCGGCCTGTACCTGGCGGTGGTCATGGTGCGCCGGCGGCTGCAGGACTGAACCTGCTCATCCGCGACCGGGCGGGCGGCCTTTTTCCACCAGACCGGGGCACCGCGCCGTCGTGCGCGTCCCGGGACGGCCCGCTGGCAGGCGGTGGTCGGACCGGATCTGCTAGAATCGCCCGTCAACCTGTCCACATCCACGCTGAAGGCGACACCTGGTTGCCGGAATCGAGCATGAAGCTGAACTACGAAGAATACGGTGGCGGCTCGCCGATCATCATCCTGCACGGGCTGTTTGGCTCGCTGAGCAACTGGCGCGTGGTGGGGCAGGCGCTCTGCGACCACTACCGGGTCGTCAATGTCGACCTGCGCAACCACGGCCGGTCGCCGCACGTCCCGGGGCTTTCCTATGCCCAGATGGCCGATGACGTGATCGAGCTGATGGATGACCTGGGGCTGGGCGATGCCCGGCTGATGGGGCACAGCCTGGGCGGCAAGCTCGGCATGTACCTGGCGGATCGCGATCCGGAGCGGGTCCGCAAGCTGGTGGTGGTCGACATCGCTCCGCGACGCTACCCACCCTGGCACCAGGATGTCTTTGACGCCCTGGAGGCGGTCGACCTGGAGCGGCTGCATTCGCGCCAGGAGGCCAAGCGGGCGATGGCCGAGCATGTGTTCGACTCGGCGGTGCGCGAGTTTCTCGCCATGAATCTCGAGCGACGGGATGGACGCTGGCACTGGCGGTTCAACCTGCCCGAGCTCAAGGCGGCCTACGCACAGACCAGTGACATGCCGGCCCTGCATGGTTTTTACGCGGGCCCGGTGCTGTTTCTGCGCGGTGCCCAGTCTTCGTACATCACCGAGGAGGACGAACCGCTGCTGCGGCGTGACTTCCCCAAATCCTGCCTGGTGACGCTTGAGGGTGCGCAGCACTGGCCGCATATCGAGGCACCGGATGCCTTTCTCGCTGCGGTCCGCGCATTTTTTGCGCATGGCTGCCCGGATCAGCAGGGATGATCTGTCGGCTGGTCGCTTAAGGCAGCCTGTGCCGGTCAGGGGCCTTGAGACTGCATCCGGGGCTGATTCTGTTGGTGTTCCTTCGGACTTGCCGGGGCGGCGGCCCGGGGAATATCACGGCGCCGGCGCCCCCGACTCCTCGTTCAGCGGCTCGATTGACAGGATGCTCGCCTGGCCCTCGGCGACACGAAACCGCAGGTTCCAGCCTGCCACGGCGATTCCGTATTCGCGTTTCGGGTCTTCATGCCAGGCAGGACGCGGGTCCAGTGCCAGGGTCTGCTCGATCAGGGTCACGGTCGCCGGGGGCAGGTCCGCTTTGCGCCGGGCCGGCAACGGAGCCCAGCAGACCGCCAGCTTAGGCTCCGGCCGCGTTTGGGCAAAGCCGCCCCGGGCATTGGGGCCGGGATCGTCGGCCCAGGGCAGATAGGGCTTCACGTCCAGGACCGGGGTCCCGTCAAGCAGGTCCACCCCTGCCAGGTGCAGCCGCACGCTGTCTGCGGCCAGTTCCAGCGATTCGAGGCGAACCAGCGACAGGCCGAGCGGGTTGGGTCGAAAGGATGAGCGGGTGGCAAAAACGCCCAGGCGCTCGTTGCCGCCCAGTCTCGGGGGGCGAACGGTGCGCCGCCTTGCCGGTGGATGCGCATGGAACTGCCAGACCAGCCAGAGATGGCTGAAGGATTCGATGCCCGTCCAGGCGGCGGGATGGTCATGCGGCGGAGTCGGCACGAGGATGCCCGAGGCGGTCGGTACCAGCCCCGCCTGCCGCGGGATGCCGAACTTTTCCTGCCAGGGTGTCTGCAGGTAGCCGATCGGTTCCAGGGTAAGCGGGCCAGGCGGCGTCATGCCTTGGCCCCCGGGAAGTCGAGCTGGCGCCAGGCTTCGTAGAGACCGATGGCCACGGCATTCGAAAGATTCAGGCTGCGGCAGCCCGGGCGCATGGGCAGGCGCAATCGCTGTTCGGGCGGGAGTGACGCCAGTACGTCGGCTGGCAGGCCGCGGGTCTCCGGGCCAAACAGCAGCGCGTCGCCCGGTTGATAGGCCGGCTGGTCGTGGCGGGTCAGACCGCGCGTGCTGAAGGCGAACAGTCGGCCCGGTGCCAGAGCCTTGAGACAGGGCTCCAGCCCCGGCCAGCGCGTCAGGTCGGCCAGCTCGTGGTAATCGAGCCCGGCGCGGCGCACGGCGCGGGCCTCCAGCGAGAATCCCAGCGGTTCGATCAGGTGCAGGCCGGCGCCGGCATTGGCGCAGAGCCGGATGATATTGCCGGTATTGGGCGGGATTTCCGGCTGGTACAGGATGACATTGAGCATGGCCTGCATCATGCCACCGGTCGCAGGGGTTGGGGAATCATCCGGCCCGGTGCCATGCTGTGGCACACTGCGGGCAAATGCATTTTGAGGCGGGTGGCCCGCCGCTGTGCGGGCCGGCCTGCATCCATGACACGAGGAGCGACAAATGAAGGTACTGGTAATCGGTGGCGGCGGGCGCGAGCATGCCCTGGCCTGGAAGCTGGCGCAGTCTCCGCGGGTCGAGCGCGTTTACGTGGCACCGGGCAACCCGGGCACCGCCCGGGAGGCAAAGTGCGAGAACGTGGACATCGCGCCGACAGACATTTCGGCCCTCTACCGCTTTGCCGGCGACCGGGGCGTCGACCTGACCGTGGTCGGACCGGAGGCGCCGCTGGTCGCCGGCGTGGTCGACACCTTCCGGGACGGGGGGCTCAAGATATTCGGCCCCACCAAGGCCGCTGCGCAGCTTGAGGGGTCCAAGGCGTTTACCAAGGATTTCCTTGCCCGGCACCGGATCCCGACTGCCGAGTATGCCGTGTTCACCGAGCTCAACCCCGCGCTGGACTACCTTCGTGGCCGTGATCTGCCGATTGTCGTCAAGGCGGACGGCCTGGCTGCGGGCAAGGGGGTGGTGGTCGCGCAGACCATGGATCAGGCCCAGGCGGCCGTGCGCGACATGCTCGGCGGGCAGTTTGGCCACGCCGGTGCACGGATCGTGATCGAGGATTTCCTGCCCGGCGAGGAGGCAAGCTTCATCGTCATGGTCGACGGCAACGATATCCTGCCGATGGCGACCAGCCAGGACCACAAGGCCCGGGATGCCGGCGACACCGGACCCAATACCGGCGGCATGGGCGCCTACTCGCCTGCCCCCGTGGTCACTGCCGAAGTGGCCGACCGGGTCATGCGGGAAATCATCGAGCCGACCGTGCACGGCATGGCCATGGAAGGTATGCCGTACACCGGGTTCCTCTACGCGGGGCTGATGATCGCCCCGGACGGGACGCCGAAGGTGCTCGAGTACAACTGCCGTTTTGGCGATCCGGAAACCCAGCCGATCATGATGCGCCTGAAATCCGATCTTGTGGAGTTGATTGCCCTGGCGGTGGACGGGCAGCTTGAGCAGGCCACGATCGCCTGGGACAGCCGGACCGCGCTTGGCGTGGTGCTGGCGGCCGAGGGCTATCCGGGCACGGTGCGCAAGGGCGATCCGATCGAGGGACTGGATTCGGTGCCCGGTGACGGGGACGTCAAGGTGTTTCATGCCGGCACGGCCCGGGGCGGGGACGGCACCGTCATCACCAGCGGCGGGCGGGTCCTGTGCGTCACCGCACTGGGCAGCACGGTGGCGGAGGCCCAGCGGCAGGCTTATGCCGGATGTGACCGGATTCACTGGGACGGCATGTTCTGCCGCCGAGACATAGGCTGGCGGGCGCTGGAACGCGCAGGCGGGGCGGGTTGATCCGGTTTTGCGCGCCATGCGTCAGGAAAGCGAAAAAGGCGGCCATTGGCCGCCTTTTTTCCGTTCGTCCGGGCTGATCGAACGCCTGGGCAAGCTCTGCGCGAAGCCTTGCATGGCTTCGCGGGCTTGCGCGCGCTGTAACGCAAGGGATCGTGACACGTCCGGCGGCCGGCCCGGCCCCCGGTCGACCGCCGCGTTGCTCAGCCGCGGCGCATGGAGTCGTAGAAGTCGTTGTTGACCTTGGTCGCCTGCAGCTTGTCCAGCATGAACTCCATCGCCTCCAGCTCGCCCATCGGGTGCAGGAACTTGCGCAGAATCCACATCTTCTGCAGCTCTTCGGGATCCGTGAGCAGCTCCTCGCGGCGGGTGCCGGAGCGATTGATGTTGATGGCCGGGTAGACCCGCTTCTCGGCAATGCGCCGGTCCAGGTGCAGCTCCATGTTGCCGGTGCCCTTGAACTCCTCGTAGATCACCTCGTCCATCTTGGAGCCGGTGTCGATCAGGGCGGTGGCGAGGATCGTCAGGCTGCCGCCTTCCTCGATGTTCCGGGCCGCCCCGAAGAATCGCTTCGGACGATGCAGGGCATTGGCGTCGACGCCGCCGGTCAGCACCTTGCCCGAGGAGGGAATCACCGTGTTGTACGCACGGGCCAGCCGGGTGATCGAGTCGAGCAGGATCACCACGTCCATCTTGTGCTCCACCAGCCGCTTGGCCTTCTCGATGACCATCTCGGCCACCTGGACATGCCGCTGGGCCGGCTCGTCGAAGGTTGAGGCCACCACCTCGCCGCGCACCGTGCGCTGCATTTCGGTCACTTCCTCCGGCCGCTCGTCGATCAGCAGGACGATGACATAGCACTCGGGGTGGTTGGTGGTGATGCTCTGGGCAATATTCTGGAGCATCATGGTCTTGCCGGCCTTGGGTGGCGAGACGATCAGGCCGCGCTGGCCCTTGCCGACCGGGGCCACGATGTCGATGATCCGCGCAGTCAGGTCTTCCGTGGAGCCGTTGCCCCGCTCCATCCGCATGCGCTGATCGGCATGCAGGGGCGTGAGATTCTCGAAGGGGACCTTGTTCCGGGATGCCTCGGGCGGCTCGAAGTTGATCTTGTCGATCTTCAGCAGCGCAAAGTAGCGCTCGCTGTCCTTCGGCGGGCGAATGGTGCCGGAGATGGTATCGCCCGTGCGGAGGTTGAAACGTCGTATCTGGCTGGGCGAGACGTAGATGTCGTCCGGTCCGGCCAGGTACGAGGCATCCGCCCCGCGCAGGAACCCGAAGCCATCCGACAGAATCTCCAGCACACCATCCCCGTAGATCGACTCGCCGCTGCGGGCGTGGGCCTTGAGAATGGCGAAGATGACATCTTGTTTTCTGGCCCGGCCGACGTTGTCGATGCCCAGGCTTTCCGCCAGATCGATCAGCTCGACGGCAGGCTTTCTTTTGAGTTCGGTGAGATTCATGCAGTCTGGGGGCGAGAGTTGACAGGATCTGGTTATGTAGGACGATTCCCGGGGTGGGAAGGTGCGTCTGACCCGAGTCCCGTTGGGTACGGGCAATCCGGGCTGGGGAGGGAATCCGCTGATAATGCCACGCCATGCCGGCTGGCGACAAGTGTTTTTTGGACCCGGGGGTTCTGGCATGGCCCGGGTCCGGCGCCGCGTTCGTTGCGGACGGCCTCAGATGCTGCTGTCGATGAACGCGGTCAGCTGGGACTTGGAGAGTGCGCCGACCTTGGTTCCCTCGGCCTTGCCGTTCTTGAACAGCATCAGGGTCGGGATGCCGCGGATTCCGTGCTCCCGCGGGGTTTCCGGGTTTTCGTCGATATTCAGCTTGGCGACCTTGACCCGGCCGTCATACTCGGCAGCCACTTCCTCAAGGATCGGGCCGATCATCCGGCAGGGGCCGCACCACTCCGCCCAGTAATCCACGAGTACCGGCAGATCGCTCTGCAGCACTTGCGCTTCGAAGGTGGCGTCGGTGAGGTAAACGATTTTGTCGCTCACGGGTGTTCTCCCAATGGAAAATATCATGAATCACCGCCCGGCATCCGGGCGTATCCTCTTGGATTGTCGACCGTCGAATGACGCATTGCAAGCATCAACCGCAGGATGAAGCCGCCCATGACGCTGACCGAACTCAGATACCTTGTGGCCGTGGCGCGGGAGCGCCACTTTGGCCGTGCCGCCGAGGCCTGCTTCATCAGCCAGCCGACCTTGAGTGTCGGGATCAAGAGGCTGGAGGAGGAGCTGGGCCTGCGGATCTTCGAGCGGGCCAGCCGCACCGAGGTGCAGATCACGCCCGCCGGTGAAAAGCTGATCGAGCAGGCGCAGCGCGTGCTGGACGAGGCCGAGCGACTCAGGGAGATGGCCAACGCGGCCAAGGACCCGCTGGTCGGCTCCCTGCGCCTCGGGGTGATCTACACCATCGGTCCCTACCTTCTGCCGCGGCTCATTCCTGCGCTGCACCGCAGGGCGCCGGACATGCCCCTGCTGATCGAGGAAGGCTTCACGGCGGCACTGACCGGCAAGTTGTCCAGGGGGGAGCTGGATGCGGTGATCCTTTCGCTGCCCTTCGCGGCCCTGGGCGTGGCCGTGCTGCCGGTCTATCGCGAGCCATTCGTGCTGGCGGCTCCGGCGGCGCACCCGCTGGCCACCGAGTCGCCGCTGGATGTCTCCCGGCTCGATCCCGCGGAAATGCTCATGCTCGGCCCGGGCCACTGCTTTAGGGACCAGGTACTCGCGATCTGTCCGGAGTGCGCGCGGACCACGGGTGAGGGCCGGCTGCAGCGCACACTGGAAGGTGGATCGCTGGAAACCATCCGGATGATGGTCGCATCCGGCTCCGGCGTGACCGTTCTGCCCTGCGGGTCGGCCTCGGGTGCCGCCGGGGCCGCCAATGGACTGGTGACCTACCGGCCTTTCGTCGAGCCGGCCCCTTCCCGGGATGTGGCCGTGGTTTTCCGGCGGCGCTACGTGCGCCGGGAGGCGATTGACCTGTTGGCCGAGGTCATTCGGGAGAGTCGGCCCGACTGTGCCGGGGCGATTGCCTGTTCGGCCTGATCGGGCGCCGGCTGTGGCAGCCGGTTCATATGAGCATGACGTTCTCTGCCTGGGGTCCCTTGCGCCCTTCGCCAATCTGGTAGCTGACGCGTTGTCCCTCGACCAGTGCTTCCGGGCCGAGTTCGTCGTCGATGGCTCGAAAGTGCACGAACAGGTCCTCGCCGTTTTCCCGCACGATAAAGCCGAACCCCTTGTCCACGTTGAACCACTTGACCGTGCCGGTTTCCTGCCGGCCCAGCGCGGCGGCGGCCGCTGGCGTCTCCTCCGGATCGGCAGGGCTGGTCCCGGTCATGGCGTGCGCGGGGGGTGTGATCGCACCCTGGGGCACCGGCCGGGGGCGCGCAAAGGCGAGCACGAGCAGGAAGGCGACGGCGAGTACGATGAACGTGGCGCCCGCACGGGCCAGCGGCCCGCTGCCTGCGAGTACGTTCTGGATCATCGTGACCGCCAGTGCGGTCAGCAGCGCCAGGCCAAGGGCGACAAAGATATGCGTGCCGGTCAATGCGTGGTTTGTGTCGGTTTTCATGGATCTTGATGTTCTGGTGTCTGGTCGGGGTCAAGGGTACGCCGGGACAAGGTCGGCCGGCGGTCTTGCGTCGAGTTGCCATCGCCGGTCATGCGCTCTCAGGCTTCGGGACTCGTCTGCCGCCCGGCCGGGCCCGCGGCGGTTTTGCCGGTCGTTGCCGGCTCGCGGCCACGGTGCCGTTCGCATTCAGGCGTTCACGGAACCGTCATCCGGCGGCCCGGCATTCTACATGCCCCGGGACATAATCGCTTCGCCGTGCCGGGGTCCGGTGGATTTGACCCTGCTCTGGCGAGGTTGAAGCAAAGCCGGTATCTTCACTGCTCGGAGGGCTTTCGCGTGCCACGCACCCGGGGCGCCGATGGGTCCCGGAACCCGTCGGCGCCCGAAAAAGTCCCCGGGGCGGCGTGTTCCTTCGGGAAGATCTGCACGAAAGCAAGGATTCCCGTGCAGGGCATGGATGCCCGGATGCATCATGGTGCAGGCCATCGGAGCGCACAGCCCGGGCCGGGCATCGATTGGCCCGGGTGTTGCTGCACGAGTCGCGGAAGGCCCCGTGCAGTGTTTTTTAATCGAGAATTGTTCTGGGGTGTGACCGATCTATGTCAAGGCTGGAAGGGGACTGGAAGTTCGAGGTGGTGGACGAGATGGGCGCGGCCTTCGGGCTGAAGGTGCGCGGCAAGCTGCATGACGAGCAGACGCCCTGGCAGCACCTGGAGGTCTTCGAAACCGAGCGCTGGGGCAACCTGATGGTGCTCGACGAGGTATTCATGCTCTCCTCGCTGGAGAATTTCCTTTACCACGAGATGATGGCGCACCCGGCGATGTTCACGCACCCGGACCCGAAGCGGGTGGTGATCATTGGCGGGGGGGATTGCGGCACGCTGCGCGAGGTGCTCAAGCACCCCGGGGTTGAGTCGGTGATCCAGGTCGATATCGACGAGGCGGTGACCCGCGCGTCGGAGCGATTCTTTCCGGAGTTGTGCGACGCCAACGATGATGCCCGCGCAACCTTGCTTTTCGACGACGGGATCAAGTGGATGCGCGCGGCGGAATCCGGCAGCGTGGACATCATCATCGTGGACTCCACCGACCCCATCGGGCCGGGCACGGGGTTGTTTGGTCCCGATTTCATCGCGGACTGTCACCGCGTTCTCGGCGAAGGGGGCATCATGGTTGGTCAGAGCGAATCCCCCTTCTACCACCTGGAACTCATGAAGAACTATCACCGGGCGATGATTGCAGCAGGCTTTGGCGCGCGCCGTTCGCTGCTGTTCCCGCAGCCGGTGTATCCCGGCGGTTCGATCACCTGCACCCTGGCCAGCAAGGGGCTTTCCCTGGATGAGTTCCGTTTTGCCGACGCGGCCGCCAAGCCTTTCGTGACGCGCTATTACAATGCCGAGATCCATCGCGGCGCGCTGGCTCAGCCGGAGTTCATGAAGGCGGCCCTGAGCAGCCTGTGAGTCGGGGCGGTCCCGTCGCTTCCGGGCCGGTTTTCACGTAAAATCACGCGCTTGTTTCTGATCGGGGATGGGCGCATGCACTATCCGGAAAACTTCGATGTCATCGTGGTCGGCGGGGGCCATGCCGGGACCGAGGCCGCGCTCGCCGCGGCCCGCATGGGCGCGCGCACGCTTCTGGTGACCCACAATATCGAAACCCTGGGGCAGATGAGCTGCAATCCGGCCATCGGCGGGATTGGCAAGGGGCATCTGGTGCGGGAGGTCGACGCGCTCGGTGGTGCCATGGCGCAGGCTGCCGACCGGGCCGGCATTCAGTTTCGCACCCTGAACGCCCGCAAGGGACCTGCCGTGCGGGCTACCCGGGCCCAGGCCGACCGGGCCCTGTACCGTGCGGCGATCCGGCGCACGCTGGAACAGGCACCCAACCTGACCCTGTTCCAGCAGGGCGTGGACGACCTGCTGGTCGAATCGGACCGGGTCGCCGGCGTGGTCACCCAGACCGGCATTGTCTTTCGCGGCCGCAGCGTGGTGCTGACGGCGGGGACTTTTCTGGCCGGCCGGATTCATGTCGGGCTGGACAGCCATGCCGGCGGCCGTGCCGGAGATCCGCCGGCGCAGCGGCTGGCCGATCGCCTCCGGGAGTACGCTCCGGGCGTGGGCCGGCTCAAGACCGGCACTCCGCCGCGCATCGACGCCCGGTCGCTGGATTACAGCGTGATGGAGCCCCAGCCCGGGGATCGGCCCGCGCCGGTGTTTTCCTACATGGGTTCGGTGGCCGATCATCCCGAGCAGGTCGATTGCCACATCACCCACACGAACGCGCGGACCCACGAGATCATCCGCTCCGGGCTGGATCGCTCCCCGATGTACTCGGGGGTGATCGAGGGCGTCGGCCCCCGCTACTGTCCTTCCATCGAGGACAAGATCATGCGGTTCGCCGACAAGTCCGCGCACCAGATCTTCGTCGAGCCCGAGGGGCTGAACAGCAGCGAGATCTACCCCAACGGGATTTCCACCAGCCTGCCATTCGATGTCCAGCTTGCCCTGGTCCGCTCGATCCGCGGCTTCGAGCAGGCGCAGATTACCCGGCCGGGTTACGCGATCGAGTACGACTTCTTCGACCCGCGTGGCCTGCGCCCCACGCTTGAAACCCGGGCGATCGCCAATCTGTACTTCGCCGGCCAGATCAATGGCACGACCGGGTACGAGGAGGCCGCGGCCCAGGGGCTGCTCGCGGGGGTCAACGCGGCCTGCCGCGCACTGGACCGCGAGGAGCTGACGCTCGGGCGCGACCAGGCCTACCTGGGGGTGCTGGTCGACGATCTGACCACCCAGGGCACGCAGGAGCCGTACCGGATGTTCACGAGCCGGGCCGAGTACCGGCTGATGCTGCGCGAGGACAACGCCGACCAGCGGCTGACGCCGCGTGCCCGCGCCCTCGGCCTGATCGACGAGGCGCGCTGGCGATGCTTCAGCGAGAAGATGGAGTCCATCGAGCGCGAGCGTGCCCGCCTCGCGGATATCTGGCTGCACCCGGGGCACCCGGCGGCAAGCTTGCTCCAGACGCCCATCAATCGGGAAGTCCGGGCGATTGAACTGCTCAAGCGCCCCGAGATGGACTACGATCAGGTCGCCTCGGTGGACAGCCTGGCTCCGCCCGAACCCCTCGCGCGTGCCGTGATCGAGCAGCTGGAAATCGAGGCCAAGTATGCCGGTTACCTGGATCGCCAGCAGGATGACGTGCAGCGGCGCGCGCGGCACGAGCATCAGCCGCTCCCCGAGGATCTGGACTACGGGCAGGTTTCCGGCCTTTCGCATGAGGTCCGGCAAAAGCTCGCGGATCATCGTCCGGCCACGGTCGGACAGGCCGGTCGCATCCCGGGTGTGACCCCGGCGGCCATCTCGCTGTTGCTGGTGCATTTGAAAAAGCGCGACCTGCTCAAGGCCAGCGCCTGATGCCGCCGGCCCGGTCCACGTCGTTTGCGCGCGCCGAACTGCAGGCTCTTCTGGTCCGGGGCATCGAGCAGCTGGCCGGGCGGCACCGGGAAGATGCCCGGCTGGCCGCGCTGACCGATGCGCCGCGGCTTGAGCGGATGCTCGACTGGCTGGCCCTGCTGCATCGCTGGAATCGCGCCCACAACCTGACCTCGGTGCGTTGTCCGGAGGACATGGTCGTCCGGCATCTGCTCGACTGCCTGGCCATCCTGCCCTGGGTGCAAGGCCGGGCGCCCCTGCTGGATGTCGGTGCCGGGCCGGGGTTGCCCGGCGCCGTGCTGGCGATCGCCGATCCGGATCTTCCGGTCACGCTGGTCGACTCGAATCTCAAGATGACCCGCTTCGCGGAACTGGCCGCCCTGCAGCTGGGCCTCGAAAACCTGGTCTGCCATCGCGGGCGCGTCGAACAGATGAGCGGCCAGTGGCCCCAGGTCGTCTCCCGGGCCTTTGCCTCGCTGGATGACTTCCTGCTGCTGGCCGGCCCGCGATGCGCACCGGGGGGGCGGATGCTGGCCATGAAAGGCCGCCGGGACGAAGCTGTCCCCGGCGGGGGGTTGCCGACGGGCTGGCGGCTCGAAGAGCGGGTGCCCCTGGCGGTCCCTTTTCTCGACGCGGAGCGCCAGCTCGTCATCATTCGCAAAGAGGAATGCTGAGCCATGGCCTGGACACTGGCGATCACGAACCAGAAGGGGGGCGTGGGCAAGACCACGACCGCCGTCAACCTGGCCGCCGCGCTGCACAGTTTCGGGCGGCGCTGCCTGCTGGTCGACCTGGACCCGCAGGGCAACGCGACCGTCAGTTCCGGGTTCGACAAGAACGATCTGGACTGCACGGTCGCGGAGATGCTGGTGGGCGAGGCAGACTTTGCCCAGGCGCGACTGCAGTCCGAAGTCGGGGGGTACGACCTGCTTCCGGCCAACATCGACCTGGCCGGCGCGGAGTTCCAGCTGGTGACCCGCATCGGCCGGGAAACCCGCCTGCGCAACCTGCTGGCGGCGCACCGGGAGCACTATGACTTCGTGCTGATCGACTGTCCGCCGGCGCTCAATACGCTGACGCTCAATGCCCTGGTTGCCGCCGACGATGTCCTGATTCCGGTGCAGTGCGAGTACTTCGCGCTCGAAGGGCTGACCGCGTTGCTCGATACCGTCGAGCAGGTTCGCTCGGCGTTGCATCCGGAGCTGCGCATTGCCGGGGTATTGCGGACACTGTACGATGCCCGCAATCGTCTGGCGCAGGATGTCTCGGATCAGCTGCATGCGCATTTCGGTGATGCGCTCTTCAAGACCATCATCCCCCGCAACGTGCGGCTTGCGGAGGCGCCCAGCCATGGCGTTCCCGCCATGTACTACGACCGGCAGTCGGCAGGCGCCGAGGCGCACATGCAGGCGGCGCGGGAGCTGATCAAGCGCGCCCGGGCGCGGGGGCGGCTGAAGAAACGCACGGCGCGCGCCGTGGCGCAGTGACTCGGGTCAACCGGGTCCGTGCGCGGGGGGCGCGCCTCGCTCTTGCCGACTGCCACCCGGAAAGATACACACGGAACACGCGGATGAGCACAAAACGGAAGGGGCTCGGCAAGGGGCTCGAGCAGTTGCTGAGTGTCTCGGCGCAGCGGGCCGACGGCCCGGAGTTGCGCGAGGTCTCCCTGGAACTGATCCGGCGCAATCCGTTCCAGCCCCGCCTGACGTTTGACGAGACGGCGCTGGCCGAGCTGGCCGACTCGATCCGGGCCCAGGGCGTGATCCAGCCGGTTGTGCTGCGTCGTCGCTCGGGTGAATACGAGCTGATTGCCGGTGAGCGCCGCTGGCGCGCCGCCCAGCTCGCCGGGCTGGAACGGGTGCCCGCGGTGGTGCGGGACATCGACGACGCACAGGCGGCGGCCATCGCGCTGATCGAGAACCTGCAGCGCGAGAACCTCAACCCGGTGGAACAGGCCCAGGCGATGAACCGGCTGGTCGAGGAGTTCGCGCTGACGCATCAGCAGGTGGCCGACATGCTGGGCACTTCCCGGCCAGCCGTCAGCAATGCCCTTCGCCTGCTCGAGCTGGCGCCCGAGGTCCAGGACCTGCTGCGTGCGCGCCGGCTCGACATGGGCCATGCCCGCGCCCTGCTGCCCCTGTCCCGGGCGGATCAGTCCGCGCTGGCCGAGCGGATCGTCGCGCGGGCGCTCACGGTTCGCCAGGTCGAGCGGATGGTCCACCGGCACCAGTCCGGGCCGGACAGCAGCAGCCCGAGCGCCGAGCCGGATGCGGACACGCAACGACTGGAACGGTTGCTGAGCGAAACCACCGGCCTGGCGGCACGGATTCGTGCGGGCAAGCGCGGTCGGGGCACCGTCACGCTCAGTTTCGACAGCCTGGACCAGCTTGACGGCTTTCTCTCGAGGCTGCGCTGAGGCGCGCCCTGCCGCGGGGTCGGCCACTGGTCACGGGCTGCGGACGATCACGCACAGCGGCGGGCGTATTGTATCGCCTGGCGGTAGTCGTTAAACTCGCCGCTTTGTCTGGGCTTGCAAATTACATGAATGATCCGTACAAGGGGTTGCTGGGCATCGGGGCGGGCAATATCCTCGCCTCGATGATCATCGCCGGCTTCCTGTTGGGGTGGATGCTCGACACCTGGCTCGGCACCACGCCCTGGGCGATGCTGCTGTGCTCCGCCCTCGGATTCATCGGCGGCTTCCGGCGCGCGCATGTCCTTGCCGGCATGCGGGAGGAAGAACCACAGACGGGCAGGGACACGGAGCACCGGCCTTGACCGTCATGTCCGAACCTATTCGCAGGCGGGGACCGCGCATACTGCTGGCGCAGTTGCTGGTTCTCGCCCTGGCGGCCGGGGCGGGCGTCGTCTGGTGGGACGGCGCGCGTGCGCTGGCCGCGGCGGCCGGAGGGGCAGTGAGCGTGCTGCTGCTCTGGATGCTGCGCGTGACGATGCAGAAGGCGGCCGAAACTGCGGCGGAAGACCCGCAGGGCAGTTCGATCCGGCTGTACGTTGGCGCAGGGGTCCGCTTCGTATTGCTTTTGGTCCTGTTCGCCATTGGCCTGGGTTTGCTGGGGCTTGACCCGGTCGGCATGATTGCCGGCTATGCGGTCGTCCAGGCAGCTGGCGTGCTCGCCGCCCAGGGCAACCTGCGGCGGCCGGACGTACCCGAATATTCAAAGAAGTGAGGTAGTTCATCGTGGCAGCGGAAGGAAGCGGCGGCACGCAAGCCGATTACATCAATCACCACCTGACGAACTGGAGCGTGGGCGAGGGGTTCTGGACCCTGAACCTGGATTCGCTGATTGTCAGCCTGTTCCTCGGATTCCTCATCGTCTTCGTGGCTGCCCGGATGGGCAGGGCCCTGCGGTCGGACGCCCCGACCGGGATTCAGAACTGGGCCGAGGCCATCCTCGAGTTCGTGGATTCCCAGGTCAAGGGCTCCTTCGGCAGCAAGGCGCCGGCCCTGATTCCGCCGCTGGCGCTGACCGTCTTTCTCTGGATCTGGCTCATGAACTTCATGGACCTGATTCCGCTCGACCTGCTGCCGTCCATCGCCACCGGCCTGGGCTTCGATTACTTCAAGTTCGTGCCGACGACCGACCTCAACGTCACCATGGGCCTGGCGCTCGGCGTCTTTGTCCTGATTCTCTACTACAACATCAAGATCAAGGGCGTGGGCGGCTACATCAAGCAGTTCCTGTTCCATCCCTTCGGCAAATTCTTCATTCCGTTCAATATCATCATGACGATCATCGAGGAGCTGGCGAAGCCCATCAGCCTCGGCCTGCGACTGTTCGGCAACCTGTTCGCCGGCGAGCTGGTCTTCGTCCTGATTGCGCTGCTGACACTGGGTGCCAGTGTGAGTGCGGCGCTGCTGATCTGGTTCCCGTTGCAGGTGGCGCTGGATCTGGCCTGGATCCTGTTCCATATCCTGGTCATCACGCTGCAGGCGTTCATCTTCATGGTCCTGACCATCGTCTACCTGGGCATGGCGCACTCGGACGCGGAAGATCACTGATTTCGAAAACCCTTTGACAAACCTTGAACGAAACCTTGAAAAGGAGAACCTCCAATGACTGACATCCTCGCCAGCAACCTCGCCATGATCTACGCGTACACCGCTATCGGTGTGGGCCTGATTCTCGCCGCCGCGGGTCTCGGCTCCGCGCTCGGCTGGGGCCTGATCTGCTCCAAGACCATGGAAGGCATCGCGCGTCAGCCGGAAATGCGTCCGCAGCTGATGACCAACATGTTCATCTTCGCCGGCCTGATGGAATCCTTCCCGTTCATCACCCTGGCCTTCGCGATGTGGTTCGTCTTCGCCAACCCCTTCGTCGCTCAATTCATGGGTGCCATCGGTTAATCCTGCCTGTTCGAGCACGGCAGGCCCGGAGTGTCCCTGACACGGCCGGGCTGCCGGTTTGGCTTCAGCACAGGCGAAACAAGTTCGTAAAGAGGGATAGCCGTGAGTATCACCATTACCCTGATCGCCCAGATGTTGGCCTTCGCGCTGATGGTCTGGCTGGTCAACAAGTACCTCTGGGCCCCGTTGTCGAGCCTGATGGAGGCCCGCCGCGACAAGATCGCTGAAGGGCTGTCCGCTTCCGAGCGCGGCAAGCACGAGCTCAAGCTCGCCCAGGAACGCTCCACCGAGCTCCTCAAGGAAGCGAAGGACAAGGCCCAGGATGTCATCAGCCAGGCCAACGCCCGCAGCAACGAGATCCTCGAGGAAGCCCGCGAGCACGCCAAGGCCGAGTCCGAGCGCATCGTCGCCCAGGCGCGTGCCGAGATCGACAGCGAGATCAACCGCGCGAAGGAAGACCTGCGCAAGCAGGTTGCCTCCATTGCGGTCGAAGGCGCCGAGCGGATTCTCCAGCGAGAGGTCGACGAGAAGGCGCACGAGAAGGCGCTTTCCGATCTCGTCGCCCGAATCTGACGGAGGCGTTATGGCGGAAGAAACCCGAGTCGCTCAATCCTACGCAAAGGCGGTCAACGCGCTTTGCTCCGACGCCACCAAGGCCAGGACCTGGTCGGAGACGCTTGCGTTTCTGGCCGCCGTCGCATCCGATGCGTCGATGCGCAGCCTGCTGGAAGATTCCGGCATGGGGCGCGCGCGCCAGACCGAGGCCATGCTGGCGGTCGTCAAGGGCAAGCTGGATAACGAGGCAGTCAACCTGGTGCGCCTGTTGGGAGAGCATGGCCGTCTTGCCCTGCTTCCCCTGGTGCAGGTCGAGTTCGAGGCCCTCCGGGCCGAGGCCGACGCGCGCATCGAGGCGACCGTGATCTCGGCCCGGGCACTGACCCCGGCGCAATCCAGAGAGATCCAGGCGGCGCTGAGCAAGCGACTGGACAAGAGCGTCAGTATCGAGTCGACAGTCGACGAGTCCCTGATTGGGGGTGCCATTATCCACGCCGGCGATCTGGTGATCGACGGCTCGATTCGAGGCGGACTGGCGAAGCTTGCCAGCGCGCTGAATCGTTAAGGAGATCGAACGTGATCAATCCATCTGAAATCAGCAGTCTTATCGAAGAGCGCATCAAGAACTTCGAATCCGGAGCCGATGTGCGCACCGTTGGCACGATCATCAGTGTCAGCGATGGAATCATCCGTATCCACGGCCTGAATGACGCCATGCAGGGCGAGATGATCGAACTGCCCGGCGGCGCCTTCGGCGTGGCCATGAACCTTGAGCGCGACTCGGTCGGTGCCGTGGTTCTGGGCGAGTACGACCACCTGAGCGAAGGCGACGAGGCGCGCTGCACCGGCCGCATCCTCGAGGTGCCGGTCGGGAAGGAACTGCTCGGCCGCGTCGTCAACACCCTGGGCCAGCCGATTGACGGCAAGGGCGTCATCGATGCCAAGCAGACTTCTCCGGTCGAGAAGATCGCGCCGGGCGTCATCGAGCGCCAGAGCGTCGACCAGCCGATCCTGACCGGGATCAAGGCGCTGGACACCATGGTGCCGATCGGCCGTGGCCAGCGGGAGCTGATCATCGGCGACCGCCAGACCGGCAAGACCGCCGTGGCGATCGACACCATCATCAACCAGAAGGGCAAGGGCGTTTACTGCGTCTACGTGGCAATCGGCCAGAAGGCCTCCTCGATTGCGAACGTGGTCCGCAAGCTCGAGGAGCATGGCGCGATGGAGTACACCATCGTGGTCGCCGCCTCGGCCTCCGATCCCGCTTCCATGCAGTACCTGTCTGCCTACGCGGGCTGCGCGATGGGCGAGTACTTCCGGGACAACGGCATGGACGCGCTGATCGTGTATGACGATCTGACCAAGCAGGCCTGGGCCTATCGCCAGATTTCCCTGCTGCTGCGTCGTCCGCCGGGCCGTGAAGCCTACCCGGGTGACGTGTTCTATCTGCACTCCCGGCTCCTGGAGCGCGCTTCGCGCGTGAACGCCGACTATGTCGAGCAGTTCACCAACGGCGAAGTCAAGGGCCAGACCGGGTCCCTGACCGCGCTGCCGATCATCGAGACGCAAGGCGGCGACGTATCGGCGTTCGTTCCGACCAACGTGATCTCGATCACCGACGGCCAGATCTTCCTGGAAACCGACCTGTTCAACTCCGGCATCCGCCCGGCGATCAACCCGGGTATCTCCGTGTCCCGTGTCGGTGGTGCGGCGCAGACCAAGGCGGTCAAGAAGCTCTCCGGCGGCATCCGGACGGATCTGGCGCAGTACCGCGAGCTGGCCGCGTTCTCGCAGTTCGCCTCGGACCTGGACGAAGTGACCCGCAAGCAGCTCGAGCGGGGCAAGCGGGTGACCGAGCTGATGAAGCAGAAGCAGTACAAGCCGCTGTCCGTTGCCGAGATGTGTCTGTCCCTGATGGCCGCGAACGAGGGGCACCTGGATGACGTGCCGGTCGAAAAGGTGGTGGACTTCGAGGCAGCACTGCATGCCTACGCCAACACCAATGCCAAGGAGCTGGTCGACCAGATCGGTTTTGATGGCAACTACAACGACGACATCGTTGCCGGGCTCAAGAAGGTGATCGAGGACTTCAAGACCAACGGCGTCTACTGAGCGGGGGCGAGACCATGGCAGCAGCCAAAGAAATTCGCACCAAGATCAAGAGCGTTCAGAACACGCGCAAGATCACGAAGGCAATGGAGATGGTCGCCGCATCCAAGATGCGGCGCGCCCAGGAGGCGATGGAACGTACGCGCCCCTACTCGGACAAGCTCCGGGAGGTGGTTGCGCACATCACCAATGCGCACCCCGAACATCGCCATCCCTTCATGGTCGAGCGCGAGGTCAAGCGGGTCGGGATGGTGGTCATCACCACCGACCGCGGCCTGTGCGGTGGCCTGAACGTGAACCTGTTCAAGCAGGTGCTGAAGAAGATCAAGGAATACAACGCCAACGGTGTCGAGGTCGATGTCCTGCCGATCGGTTCGAAGGCCCAGGCCTTCTTCCGCCGTTTCGGGGGCAACGTGATCGCCTCCAAGACCGGCCTCGGTGACCATCCGACCTATGCCCAGCTGCGCGGCGTGATCAACAAGATCATTGGCGCATACGAGGAAGGGCATATCGACCGGATTCTTCTGGCGCGCAACGAGTTCGTGAACTCGATGACACAGAAGCCGGAGGTCATGCAGCTGGTTCCGCTGGTGGTCCAGCAGGACGAGCGCCTGAACCATCGCTGGGACTACATCTACGAGCCGGAGTCGACCGAGGTGCTGGATGCGACCTTGCGCCGTTATCTCGCGGGCGTCATCGTGCAGGCAACCATCGAGAACGTGGCCTGCGAGATGGCCGCGCGCCGGATCGCGATGAAGAATGCGACCGACAACGCCGGGGACATGATCCGCGACCTGAAGCTGGTCTACAACAAGGCCCGCCAGGCTGCCATCACCCAGGAGATTTCCGAGATCGTCTCGGGAGCCGCCGCGGTTTGAGCGTTGAGCGAACAGTTACTGAATCTTAAGGGGAACTGAAATGAGTTCTGGAAAAATTGTCGAAATCATCGGGGCGGTGATCGACGTCGAGTTTCCGCGGGACGCCGTGCCCAAGGTCTACGACGCGCTGCGTGTGACCGAGACCGACCTGACCATCGAGGTCCAGCAGCAGATCGGGGACGGTGTGGTCCGCGGAATCGCCATGGGGTCCTCCGACGGCCTCAAGCGCGGCATGGCCGTATCCAACACCGGCTCGCCGATTTCCGTGCCGGTTGGCAAGGGTACCCTGGGCCGCATCATGGACGTGCTCGGCAACCCGATCGACAACGCCGGCGAGGTCGAGTGCGACGAGACCTGGTCCATCCACCGCAAGGCGCCCTCCTTCGACGAGCAGGCTTCAAGCACCGAGCTGCTTGAAACCGGCATCAAGGTCATCGACCTGCTGTGCCCCTTCGCGAAAGGTGGCAAGGTCGGCCTGTTCGGTGGTGCCGGGGTCGGCAAGACCGTCAACATGATGGAGCTGATCCGCAACATCGCCATCGAGCACAGCGGCTACTCGGTGTTTGCCGGCGTGGGCGAGCGGACCCGCGAGGGCAACGACTTCTACCACGAGATGAAGGACTCCAACGTCCTGGACA
>JBKHDT010000007.1:0-66284 GCA_046541195.1 Halothiobacillaceae bacterium
GGTTTCGGGACCAGCGCCATGCCGATTTCATCCCGATTGATCACCACGCCGGTTTCGACCATGGCGGCAAGCAACTCATCCACGGTCGCCTCCGGAGCTACCTGCCGCAACAGTGCGAAAGCCCCGGCAACGTGCGGGGTGGCCATTGAGGTGCCCTCGTAGGCTTCGTAGCCATAACGCGCCTCTTCATGGTCGTATACCGAAGACAGGATCAGATCCTCCTCGGAGATCGCGGTCTGCCCCGCGCCGCCAGGGGCAAGCAAGTCAATCAGGTCGTTGTGATTGCTGTAGCTCGCGATCCGGTCCTGCTTGGTCACCGCCCCGACGGCAATCGCATCGGTCAGGCAAGCCGGGGAGATCACGCCGGTTTGGGGGTCGCCCCCCGAAACCTGCAGACCGTACTCGTCCCGCTCGTTGCCCGAGGCCGCCACCACCGCGATGCCGCGCGAGCGAAGCTGCGCCAGCAGCTCCGGATAACCGGTCACGATCGGCGCGTCGTCACAGGGTTCTTCAAAGTAGAAATCATCCCCGAAGCTCATGTTGATGGCCGCAACCCGCGCCTGTCCGCTGTCATGCAGGTCCATGACGTATTCGACCGCCTCGAAGATCGCGCTGTCACTCAAGTCCACCGCAACCGCGACAATATCGGCACCGCGCGCCACCCCGGAAAACTCGGCCACCTCCGGGTGCGCACCAGCGGCGATACCGGCCACGTGCGTGCCGTGATTCAGATCATCCTCCAGCCACTCGGCCTCATTCAGTGGGCGTGGGGTTGCTTGCGTCGCACTGCGACAGTAGTCCGCTTCGGCGGCGAAACAGGCCTGGTGTGTCACCCGCCCACCCAGAAAGGGATGCGCCACGTGCACCCCGTCGTCGATGACTGCCACGGCCCAGCCACTGGCATCGAAGCCCTCGGCGAACAGGTGGTCCGCGCCGACCTGCGGAACGCTTTGCAGCAGCCGCGGCTTCAGTTTCCGGTCCGGACGAATGGCAATGACGCCAGGCAGGCTGGCCAGCCGATCCAGTTCATCGGGCGTGACCGTCAGCCAGAGAAAGGAAATGCTATCAAAACGCCGTACGCCTTCAGACTGCCCGGATCGCCCAAGTGCTTCGAGCAGCCGTTCCTGCGTCCGGGAAACCTGGGCGCGCTGTGATCGCTTGCGCATGGTATCCAGCCGGCCCTCGGGCACAAGCTGCACGCCCGGATCGATTTTCACGAGCACGTCGACCGTACCCGCCTGCCGGGCTTCGGCATGCAGCGCCTCAAGCATCGACTGGGACCCGGCATCCGGCAGCGCGTCCGCGACAGCCGGTCCGCCGGGCATGGTCATCACGATCAGGAGGGCCAAGGGAAACAACTGTTTTACGCGCATCAGCGGCACCTCACCGGTGAAGGTTTCGAAAAAGTCTTTTGCCCATTGTGCGGGGCGGCCTGCCCGAACCGGTGCATCTCAACGGCGCTTCATGGTCGACTCGGCGCGGATGTCAGCGACCTCCGGCCGACAAGCCAGCACCTTCAGGCCCTGCCTGTTCACGGCGACGAAAAGCTGGGGTACGGTCCTGGGCCGGTATCGCAAGACGTAGTCCTGGGGGTCCAGGGCCGAGAGGACCTGCTCCTGAGCCTGCCGGATCGCTTCGGCTTGCGATCCGGCTCCGGTCACGACCAGGCTCACCACTACGGGCAATGGACTTTCGGATTCGATCATCGTGTCGAGCTTCGCCATCCGCTCATCTGAAATGGCCTGCCTGGCACAGCTGTACTCGCCAGAATCCGGCATGGGCTGCGCCGCGGGACCGCAGCCGGACGTCACGCCCAGCACACTGGCCAGCAGCAGAGACGCGCCAGTCGATGGCCTGAATGTCATGATGATTCACTCCCGGTGGTTGTGTCTGGTGGTGACCTGAGGCATCCGGCCGGGGTTCAAAACCTTCGCCTCGCCAACACGATCGCCCGCCTTGGCCCCGGATAGCCCTCCACCGTGCGTGAAGCGTCCTCGGGGTCGAGGAAATCTGAAAGTGAATGACGGCCGGTCCAGCTGGTCTGCCGCTGCTCCTGCACGGTCGTCGCGGTGACGTCGACGCAGGAAATGTCGGCGAAGCCGCTGCGCCTCAACCAGGTTTCCAGCATTGGCACGGAGGGGATGAACCAGACGTTGCGCATGCAGGCATAGCGGTCTTGCGGCACCAGGCAGGTCTGGGCGTCGCCCTCGACCACCAGCGTCTCCAGAACCAGCTGTCCGTCTCGCGCCAGGCACTCGCGCAATTCGGTCAGGTGTCCGACCGGATCGCGCCGGTGATACAGCACGCCCATCGAGAATACCGTGTCGAACACCGCCAGTCGCGGCAGGTCTTCAAGCGTGGACGGCAACAACTGCAGCGGATGGTCTCCGACCAGATGCCGGATGGCGGCAAACTGCACCAGAAAAAGCGGTGTCGGATCGATCCCGACCACCCGCGCCGCCCCGGCGCCCAGCGCGCGCCACATGTGATACCCGTTACCACAGCCGACGTCGAGCACCAGCCGGTCATCCAGGGCCTCGATGTGGGGCGCCAGCCGATCCCATTTCAGATCGGAACGCCACTCGCTGTCGACTGACACGCCAAACGTTCGAAACGGGCCCTTGCGCCAAGGCATCAGCGCACGCAGGCCCGACTCGATCCGTCCGACCAGCTCGGCAGACAGCGGCTCGGCGGCATCAACCGTGACCCAGGGTTGATCGAGCCGTACCACGCGCTCCCCAAGCGATTCGGCCCCGGGCAGCTCCTCGACGATCCGCAACCACGCGGGCAGGTCGCCTTGCCGATAGCGGTTGAGCGACCCGATCACGTCCACCGGCAGGGCATCCTGCCAGGTCGCCAGCGGCGTGGCCGCGAGGCTGTCCCGAAACTGTCGGTACTGGCTTTGGAGTCGATTGATCATCCGCGGCAAGGCCTCCTCGTCAAGCCCCGAGCCCGGCCAACGGCGTACCTTCCGCCCCTGGCAGCCCGATCGGGGCGCCGGCCAGCCTGCGACTCAGAAACGATAGCCAACCCCCGCGGCCAGGACGACTGTCCGGCTGTCATAGAAACCGATATCGGACTGCTTGCCGGTGCCCAGCGCGAACAGGTTGAACTGACCGTTCTTCCAACCCAGGGGCTCGTCCAGCGAGTATCCGGCGACCAGTCCCCAGGCGCGCTCGTCACGTCGCGCATTGAAGACCGGATTTTTCGCGTCAAAGCGACTGAAGCGGGCATAGGCGGTCAGGCTCCACTGATGCGAACGATCGCGCCAGAGCAGGTTCAGCTGGGGCCGAAGCACGTCGGCCCGCTCGGCCCGCCCCTTTGCCTGAATCCGCTCGTAGCGCATGGCCGGGCGCAGGACCAGGCTACGCCCGATTCGCCAGTGGTAATCAAGCGTTAGCTCATGGCGATTCGCATCGCGCTGCAACAGGTCCTGGTCGGCGCCAGACAGGCCGAGAAACTGCCCCGAATGCTCCCGGTCCACCACGTGCCTCAGGAAAGTGTAGTCCAGGGACCAGCGGCTGCCGCCAATATCCGACCAGCCCAGTCGCAGGCCCCGGTTGCTGGCGCGGGTCTTGTCCCGTGCCACCCCGACCACGAACGGGTCGGCCCAGAGGCTGCTCTCGAGCAACTCGTGGGGAATCACGCCGAATCGCAGCCGGGAACCGTCCGACAGCTGGTGACGGACACCGAGTTCGAGCTGAAAGGTGCCCTCACCCACTCGTTCCGGCGGGGTTCCGAAATACAGCTCGGTGCGACCGGGCGCAAGCGTGTACCGAACCATGCCGATTGCGGCCACGGCCGCCGATCGCTCCTGTGTGCCGTTCGAGTCCAGGCTGTCCAGGACGCGATTGTCGTCACCGGTATGGGTGGCACCGCGCGTCGTCACCACAGCCGGCAACACCGAGACGAAGCCGGAAAAGCCGGTGTCCCGGCTGATGGGCGCCGCCGAAGCCACTCCGGCAAGGAGCGCAGACAGCAGCGCAAGCGTGCAGAGAAGAACCCGTTTCATGAAGTCAGTACCGTGAGGTGAGCCTGACCAGATGATAAGCGTCCTGCCGGTCGCGGCACAGCCACGCGCCGGGTGCGGGATTTGTGCTCATTGCTTGCGCGCCAACAGGGCCGCGAAATTGTAATGCTGGCAAAGCACCGCCCGCTCCGCAAAGCCGGCGCGGGCCAGGCGCTGGTCATGGGCGCTCAGGGTGTCGGTCACGAGCACGTTTTCCAGGGCCTGCCGTTTCTGGCTGATCTCAAGCTCGGAATACCCCTGGTCACGCTTGAAATCCAGATGCACCTGCTGAATCAGCGATTCCATGCCCGGCTGGTCGTGGTGTACCTTTTCCGCCAGCACGAGGGCGCCGCCCGGCAACAGTCCGGCATGGACCCGGGCCAGGATCGCGGCACGCTCGGCGCGCGGCAGGAACTGCAACGTGAAGTTCATCACGACCAGGGAAGCATTTTCGATCGCCACATCGCGCAGGTCCGCCAGTTCCAGCCGCACCGGAACCGGTGAGCGAAAGGCAGCGACGTGTCCCCGGGCGCGGTCGATCATGGCCTGGGAATTGTCCACCGCAATGCATTCGACCCCGCGCTGCTCGATGCCGGCCCGCAGCGCCAGCGTCGCCGCGCCCAGCGAACAACCCAGGTCGTAGACCCGGCTGTCCGGCTGGACCAGCCGGCGGGCCAGCCGGGTCAGGGTCTCCAGCACAAAGGCATAACCGGGAACCGAGCGGCTGATCATGTCCGGGAACACCTCGGCCACCCGCTCGTCGAATCGAAAGGAAGCCGGTTCGGCACCCGGTTCCGCGAAGATCCGGTCGCGCTCGGTCATGGGCGCAGCGCCAGGCCCCGCTGGATCAGGAAGGCCGTCACCTGCTCGGGGTCGCCGCGAAAGACGATCCGGGAACGCTTTCGATCAATCTGGTAGTCGTACATCGGGTCGTAGTAGTCGCGCAACAACCCGGCGATGAACAGGCGCAAACCCGCGTCATCGCGCTGCTGCAGCCAGGCGGACAGGGCTTCCTCGAACAGCCCCAGATACTGCCGGTGCCGGACGCCCCCCAGGCGGCGCTGCAGTCGGGTCAGCGCGTTGCGCAGGTGCGCCGCGAACGCCTCGTCGGCCTCCGCGGTCGGCAGCATCGACCGGTATTCGGCCTGCAGGTCAAGGACGTAATCCTTGAGTCCCTGCTCGACCCGCTCATCCATGCCGGTTTCGACCAGCACCAGGGCCGCCTTGCTCATGCCCGCGAACAGCGTCAGGGGAATCTCGCGGCTGCCGATAGCGCGGCCCTCGTCCTCCAGCAGCACCGGCAACGTTCGGCTGACGGCCCGCTGGCGCAGCAGCTCGATGCTCAGGGTGTTCTCGATGTCGATCTGTGCAGGCTGGGGGCGTGCACGCTTGCCGAAGGCCGAGCCCCGGTGTGCTGCGATGCCCTCAAGGTCCACGGCCCGGTCGAAGCGGTTGAGCAGGTCGGTCTTGCCCACGCCGGTGCGGCCGCCCAGCAGCATCAGAGGCTGTTCCCGGCCGATCAGCTCCAGGTTGCCGATCAGGAACCGGCGCATGGCCTTGTATCCTCCCCGGACCCGCGGCGCGACCACCCCGGCGTCCGCCAGCATCTGCTGGGTCAGACGCGAACGCAGGCCACCACGAAAACAGTACAACACGCCGTGCGGATGACGCGCGAAAAACTCCTGCCAGAGCGCGACCCGTCGCTGCTTTTCCTGCTCGTCGACCAACCGGTAGCCCAACGCGATGGCGGCTTCCTGCCCCTGCTCCTTGTAGCGGATACCGACCTGCCGGCGCTCCTCGTCGTTCAGCAGCGGGCGGTTTTCCGCCCCCGGGAACGCACCCTGGGCGAACTCGACCGGCGCACGCACATCCAGCAGCGGGACCGACTCAACAAACAGTCTTTCAAAATCACCGACCTGTTCCAAGGCCCCGTTCACCGCACGATCTCCAGCTCAGCCCCGGGCGCATCCGCCGGGCGCATCTGGCCGATCGGCCGATCATGAAGCCCTTCCTCGCGCAGCAGCGCCGCGACCGCCTCGGCGCCCTCCGGCGCCACCGCCACCAACAGCCCGCCGGAGGTCTGCGGATCGCACAGCAGGGCCTTTTCCCGCGCATCCACCGCCGCCATCCGGTGCCCGTAGCTGGCGTGGTTTCGCTCCGTGCCGCCCGGCACCGCGCCACGGGCGAGATATTCCTCGACGGCGGGCAGCACCGGCACGGCATCCAGGTCGACCGCGGCGCGCAGGCCGCTGCCGGCGCACATCTCGAGCAGGTGGCCCGCCAGACCGAATCCGGTGACGTCGGTCATCGCCTGGACCTGCGGCAGGGCCGAAAGTCGCGTACCAACCCGGTTGAGCCGGCACATCCACTGAGCGGCGACGCCGGCGTGCTCCGGTGCCAGGATCTTGGACTTCTGTGCCGTGGTGAGAATCCCGATGCCCAGCGGCTTGGTCAGGAACAGCTGGGCCCCGGCACGGGCGGTGTCGTTGCGGCGCAGGCGCTCGCGGGTCACCCGGCCGGTGACCGCCAGGCCGAATATCGGCTCGGGTGCGTCGATGCTGTGCCCGCCGGCAATGACAATCCCCGCGTCGCGGCAGGCCTGGCGACCGCCATCAATCACCTCGGCGGCGATCTCCGGACCAAGCCGGTCTATCGGCCAGCCGAGTATGGCAATGGCAACCAGCGGGGAGCCGCCCATGGCATAGATGTCGCTTAGCGCGTTGGTCGCGGCAATTCGGCCGAAGGTGAAGGGGTCATCCACGATCGGCATGAAGAAGTCCGTGGTGCTGATGATCCCGGTGCCGTCATCCAGGTCATAGACGGCCGCATCGTCACGACTGTCGTTGCCCACCCACAGCCGCCTGTCATGCTCCAGCGGGGGCAGGGCGGTACGCAGCATTTCATCGAGCAGCGCCGGGGCGATCTTGCAGCCGCAACCGGCCCCGTGGCTGTATTCGGTCAGTTTAATGGGTTCTTTCATGAAACCGGGCAAGGCCTTGAATTCAATCGTTCTCGTCTGTCATCGGGCTGCGCGGCCCTGTCGGTGCCGTGCGGGCAGTGGCGGGCTGCCGGTCCGGATTTGACGCGCCCTCGCTGAAAAGCCGCTCGGCCACCAGCGCGATCACGGCACGTGCCAGCGTGGTCTTGTCGGTGCGGGGCAGTACCCGCTCCCCCCCTGGCCAGAGTACCAGCAGCGCGTTGTCCTCGCGGTCGAAACCCTGGCCGTTGGCCACGTCGTTGGCGCAAATCATGTCCAGCCCCTTGCGCTCAAGCTTCGAGCGGGCATTGGCCCGCAGGTTGTCCGTTTCCGCGGCGAAGCCGACCACGAAGGGGCGCGGTGATCCGGCAGCCACCTGCGACAGGATATCCGGGTTCTCGACCAGCGAGAGCGTCATCCCGGCACCGGTCTTCTTGATTTTCCGTTCACTTGGCTGCGCGACCCGGTAATCCGCCACCGCCGCGGCGCCGATGAACAGATCCGCCGGCAGGGCCGCCTCAACCGCCCGGGCCATCTGCTTGGCCGTTTCCACATCCACGCGCCGGACCCCGTCGGGCACCGGCAGGCGGGTCGGGCCACTGACGAGGGTGACCCGGGCACCGGCTTCGGCGGCGGCTGCGGCCAGGGCATGACCCATGCGGCCCGACGAGCGATTGGCAATGTAGCGCACCGGGTCGATCGGCTCGCGGGTTCCCCCGGCAGTCACCAGCACGTTCCGCCCGGCCAGCGCACCTGCCGGGCGATCGGGGCGGTCGGCCGATTCGGTCGCCTCCGGCGTGGCCAGGCGCTTGACCAGGGCCTCGAGGATTTCCTCGGGTTCGGACATGCGCCCATCGCCGGTTTCGCCGCAGGCCTGCGCACCCGTGCCGGGCCCGATGATCCCGACACCCCGGCTGCGCAGGCTGTCGACGTTGTCCCGAACCGCCGGATGCGCCCACATGACGCGGTTCATGGCCGGCGCGACCAGCACCGGCGCCTCGGTGGCGAGCACCAGGGTGGTCAGCAGATCATCCGCCATGCCCGCGGCCAGTCGGGCCATCGTGCCCGCCGTGGCCGGGGCGATCAGCAGCGCGTCGGCCCAGCGCGCCAGCTCGATATGACTCATGCCCGCCTCGGCAGCCTCGTCGAAAAGCGCCACGCGCACCGGCGCACCGGAGAGTGCCTGGAAGGTCAGCGGGGAGACAAACCGCGTCGCCGATTCGGTCATCACCACCCGGACCGAGGCCCCGGCGTCCCGAAGCTGGCGCAGCAGTATGCAGGACTTGTACGCGGCAATGCCGCCGCAAATCCCGAGGATGACCTGTCGACCGGAAAGATTCATCATGGCATTTTAGCCTATTCCATGCGAATGCCGCCGGCATCCGGACCACCACCAGACCATGAACGCCCAACCTGAACAGCCAGTCCCCCCCAAACGACGACGCCTGCCGCGATGGCTGCGCTGGAGCCTGGATATCGCGCTGATTGTCGGCGTATTCCTGATCGTCCGCGCCTGGATGAGTCCGGCGGTCAGCGAGGGACCCGCCCCGCCACTTTCCGGCCTTGATCTGCAAGGCGCTCCGGTTTCGCTGTCCGAGTACCGGGGCGCGCCGCTGCTGGTCGTCTTCTGGGCGGAATGGTGCCGGATCTGCCGTCTGGAAATGCCCATGATCAGGCGCGTGGCAGAAGACTGGCCGGTACTGACCGTCGCCATGCAGTCCGGAGACCAGGGCACCGTGCGTCGGTTCGTCGCCGAATCAGGCTGGGAAGACCTGCGGGTGCTCAATGACCCGGATGCCAGCCAGGCACGCCAGTGGGGCGTCAAGGGCGTACCCGTGATGTATGTGCTCGACGGCGCCGGGCAGATCCGTTTCGTGGAGACCGGGCTGACCACCAGCTGGGGGCTGCGCGCACGCCTGTGGTGGGCCGCCCGTCACTCAAGCGCCGAATGAACTTCTGATCCTCGGAACAGACCGGGCCGGCGCCCGGACGCGACGGGCCGGATCACCGGTACCCGGTCAGACCCGGCCTGAGGCGGCGGCCTGCCGGCCAGGCCCGGTGGCCCGGCCCCGAATGAACGTCTGCAATGAATGCAGACCGGCTCTTTGAGGGCATCCATGCCCTCGCGCACCCCGGCGCAAGTCAGTCGATCGCACCGCTCGGGCCGGGCATGAACGCACATCCGGCGAGGCCCGTCGGCCCAGGCGTTGCCGCGCGAGGCCATGAACGACTTCCTGCAGGGTTTTGCCAATCGACAAGGCCGGAATGAATGCATCGGGGGCTTTTGCCCTCAACCAGTCCGGCAGGCGTCAACCGCGTCAGGGTGCCCCGCCCTCGGTACGCGACGCCCTGTGGCCAGCCTCCGTGTCCACCGACACGGGCGCCGGATCCGAGCGGAAAATCACGATGCCTCGCTGGAAGATCCAGGCCCCCGTGAAAGCCAGCAGCCCCAGCGCGATAAGAAACAGCGAGCCATGCACGTAACCCAGCATTGCCAGGGCGGCCCCGACAAAGCCGACATGCCGGGCCATCACGGCGGCCAGACCCTCGACCCGCACGCCCAGCGCGCTGAGCGCACCGAGCTCCAGGGTCAGCACCAGCATGAGCACCAGCGGGAAGGTTGCGTAGTCGGGCCAGACCACCGCCGCCAGACCCAGCGCGAGGGTGACCGCGAGAATCACCCATTGCACACGCTGCTGCATGGGCGTGGGCACCGACTCGGGCAGGTGGTCAGTCAGGCGCAGCCAGACCATCAGCCCGGACGCGAAGGTCCACACGCCGAGGACCAGTCCAAGCACCGAGCTCAGGCGCGTGTCCCAGCCCTCGTTCGCCGCGTCGCCCTCGACCAGCCCCACCAGGCCCAGAAGCGCGATCGCAAGGCCCAGGCTTGCATTGATGAGCGCCACACCCGAGAGCACGCCGCGACGCCGGCCCGAAAACCACGGCGCCAGGGCCACACCCAGGACCACCATCGAAACGACCAGCAACGCATTGCGAAAGTCGTGGTGCCAGAGCACGGCGCCGACCATGCCGAGCATCGCGCCGAGCATCAGCAGCAGGCCGCCCATGCCGCCGCCGTGACGCTTGAGCAGGAACAGGCCGCCGAGCACGGCGACCAGGCCGAACCATCCGAACAGGTCGAAGGCATTCATCTGCGGGGTCATGCGGCCTCCTCATCTTCGCCGGTGCCGGCGCCGGGCCGACGGTCTGCCTCCATTTCGCGCCAGAGCAACACGAAAGCCGCCGTGGCCCCCTGCGCGCCGAACAGGACCGCCAGTGCCGCCAGCACCTGTCCGAATACGCCTTCGGCAGTGGCCAGGCCGTGCACCCCGGCCACCAGAACAAAGCTGGCCAGCACCGCGGAGACCAGGACGATCCGCGCCTTGCGCGGCCGGGCCCAGTGCTGAAAGAGCACCAACCCCAGGCTGGCCGCGAGCACGATCACGTACAAAGCGTTCGTCAGTTCCATGTATTTACTCACTTGGTCCGCCCGGCCCGGTGCGCCTGTCGGCACCTCGCCGGTCCGACCGCACCATGCCGCCCCCTAGGAGGCCCGAAGGCAGGATCAGTCGTCTTTTTCGAGGTTTTCCAGGTAGTTCTTGGCATCCAGCGCCGCCATGCAGCCGGTGCCCGCCGAAGTGATGGCCTGCCGATAGACGTGATCCATCACGTCCCCGGCCGCGAACACTCCGGGTACGGACGTGGCAGTCGCATTCCCCTCGGTCCCGCTTTTCACGCGGATGTACCCGCCGGCCATCTCCAGCTGCCCTTCGAACAGGCCGGTGTTGGGACTGTGCCCGATGGCGATGAACACGCCATGCACGTCGAGGTCGCTCTTGCTGCCGTCGCGGGTATCGCGGATCCGCAGGCCGGTCACGCCGCTGTTGTCCCCAAGCACCTCGTCCACCTCGCTGAACCAGTGGATGGTGACATTGCCGCCGGCGTCATGGGACTTGGCATACAGGCGGTCGGAGAGAATCTCTTCGGCGCGGAAGCGATCCCGGCGATGCACCACATGCACGTGGCCGGCCAGGTTCGACAGGTAAAGCGCCTCCTCGACGGCCGTGTTGCCGCCACCGACCACCGCGACGGTCTGTCCGCGATAGAAGAAACCGTCACAGGTCGCGCAGGCCGAGACGCCCTTGCCCTTGAACTTTTCCTCGGATTCCAGACCAAGGTACCGGGCGCTGGCGCCGGTGGCGATGATCAGGGCATCGGCGGTGTAGCGGCCGGAGTCCCCCTCGAGCACGAAGGGACGGCTGGACAGGTCCGCCTTGTGGATATGATCGAAGACGACCTCGGTGTCGAAGCGCTCGGCATGGGCCTTCATCCGTTCCATCAGGCCCGGGCCGGTGAGCCCCTCGACGTCGCCCGGCCAGTTGTCGACCTCGGTGGTGGTGGTCAGCTGACCGCCCATCTGCAATCCGGTGATCAGCACCGGGTCAAGGTTGGCCCGGGCCGCGTAGACGGCCGCGGTGTAGCCGGCGGGCCCGGAACCGAGGATGAGAAGACGGCAGTGCTTGGTTTCGGCCATGTCTGGAACAGCGCTCCCTGAGGCTTGAATGTAGAATGATCATAACGCGACAGGGGTCGTGGATGCCACGGGGCCATCAGCCCGCAGATCAGCGAAGACACGCGCCGAAACGATCCGAAACCACGAGGAACGAACCGAAATGAAGTATCAAGGCGAACCGGAATACCAGCATGGCAGCCCCGAACGGGTCGGCATCCTGCTGCTCAACCTTGGCACGCCAGACGCCGCGGACACGCCCTCCCTGCGACGCTATCTCAAGCAGTTCCTGTCCGACCCCCGGGTCATCGAGCTGCCCAAATGGAAGTGGTGGCCGATCCTGAACCTGATCATCCTGAACACCCGGCCGAAGCGCTCGGCCGAGGCCTACCGGGAAGTGTGGGACAGCGAGGGGCCGGGTGCGCCGCTGCTCAACATCGGCAGGCGGCAGGCGGCGGGCATCGAGGAGCGGCTGAAGGAACGCTTTGCCGGCCCGGTCAGCGTGGCGCTGGGGATGCGCTATGGCAACCCGTCGGTCGCCCACGCACTGGCCGAGCTGCGCGACGCGGGCGCGCGCCGCGTGCTGGTGCTGCCGCTGTATCCCCAGTATTCGGCGTCGACAACCGCCTCGACGTTTGATGCCGTGGTGGACGAACTGAAGACCTGGCGCTGGATTCCGGAGCTTCGGTTCATCAACCAGTACTACCGGTACCCGGGTTACATCACGGCGCTCGCCAACTCCATCGAGGAACACTTCGCGGAACACGGCAAGCCGGACAAGCTTATTCTCAGCTATCACGGCGTACCCAAGCGCTACCTGCTGGACGGCGATCCCTATCACTGCACCTGTCACGTGACGACCCGCCTGCTGGCCGACCGGCTCGGGCTGGCCGAGGGTGAATACATGACCACCTTCCAGTCGCGGTTCGGCCCCGAGGAATGGCTCAAGCCCTACACGGACGAGACGCTCAAATCGCTCCCGGGCCAGGGAATCAAGCATGTCGCGGTCGCCTGCCCCGGCTTCTCCGCCGACTGCCTGGAAACCATCGAGGAAATCGACGGCGAGAACCGCGAATACTTCGAGGAGGCCGGCGGCGAGACCTACCACTACATCAAGGCGCTGAACGACCGGCCCGATCACCTGGACGCGCTGAGCGACCTGGTGGTCCGGCACGCGCAGGGCTGGTCCGAACTGGACGACTGGGACGAGGCGGCAGACCGCGAGGAACGTGAAACGGTACGTCGCAACGCGCTGGCCATGGGGTCGCCCCGGTGACGGCGGGCATGACCTTGCCGACATTCGGGGCCCTCGTCATCGGAGACGAGATTCTCAGCGGCAGGCGTCAGGACCGGCATATCCCGGCGGTGATCGAGCGGCTCAATGCCCGCGGCCTGAGACTGGGCTGGGCCGCGATCATCGGCGACGACCCCTTGCAGATCACGACGGCCCTCAAGCACAGCATGCAGGCAGGAGACACGGTCTTCTGCTTCGGCGGCATCGGCGCCACGCCCGATGACCTGACGCGCGAGTGCGCCGCGGCCGCCGCCGAAGTGCCCCTGCAGCGTCATCCCGGCGCCGTCGCGGAGATCGAGGCACGCTTCGGCGAGCAGGCCTGGCCGCACCGCGTGCTGATGGCCGACCTGCCCGAGGGCGCCGAGCTGATTCCCAATCCCTTCAACCGGGTACCGGGCTTCTCGATCCGGCATCACTTCTTCATGCCGGGGTTTCCGCAGATGGCCCACTCGATGCTTGACTGGGTACTGGGCGAACCACTGCGTGCATACACCAACCCCGAACACGTGGAACTCGCCCTGATGGTGCATGATGCGACCGAGAGCGACCTGCTGGAACTGATGCGCCGCACCACCGAGAAATGGCCGGCATTGAAACTGTTCAGCCTGCCCATAATCCGGGAGGAGGGCCGGCTGCTGGAACTCGGGCTCAAGGGGCCTCGGGGCGTGGCGCAACCAGCCTTCGAGGAGCTCGAGCATACCCTCTGCAGCCTGGGACTGAACTGCCAGCGGCTCGAGGAGTCCGATCAGGCATCGAATCCAGACTGAGCGCTGCGCGCCGGCGCGCCCGACTTTCGCTGAATGATCCAGGGAGAAACCTTCCAGATGCACAACCTGCTTTGCACAAGGGCCGGAAAAAAACCGGCCATGACCGTTCTGCTTGTCATGCTCGCCCTGTTCGTCGCAGTGCCTGTTGCGTCGGCAGATCGCGGCGAGGCACCCGACTACGTGGAGCTGATCGAGGAAACCGCCAACGCGGTGGTCAATATCCGTACCGCGACCGAACCGCAACCGAGCATGGGCATGCCGCCCGGGATGCCGTTCCCCGAGGATTCCCCCTTTGGCGAGATGTTCCGGCACTTCTTCGGCCAGATGCCCGAGATGCAACCGCGCCAGCCTCGCCGGCCGGCGCAATCCCTGGGTTCCGGCTTCATCATCTCGAAGGATGGCTACATCCTCACCAACGCGCATGTCATCGACGGGGCCGACACGATCACCGTCCGCCTGCAGGATCAGTCCGAGCACGAGGCCACGGTCGTCGGCCAGGACGTGCGGACCGATATCGCCCTGCTCAAGATCGAGGCAAGCGACCTGCCCAGGGTGAAGATCGGCAATTCGCAGGATGTGCGCGTGGGCGAATGGGTGCTGGCAATCGGCTCCCCCTTCGGCCTCGACCACACCGCCACCCACGGAATCGTGTCCGCCATCGGCCGCAACCTGCCCAGCGAAAACTACGTGCCCTTTATCCAGACCGACGCGCCGGTCAACCCGGGCAACTCCGGCGGACCGCTGTTCAACGCCGAGGGCGAGGTCATCGGCATCAACTCGCAGATCTACACCCGCTCAGGCGGTTACATGGGCCTGTCATTCGCCATTCCGATCGACGTGGCCATGAACGTGGTCGAGCAGCTTCGCGAGCACGGCGCGGTCACCCGCGGATACCTTGGGGTGCTGCTGCAGCCGGTGACCGCCGAACTGGCCGAATCCTT
This sequence comes from Halothiobacillaceae bacterium, assembly GCA_046541195.1. Taxonomy (GTDB): domain Bacteria; phylum Pseudomonadota; class Gammaproteobacteria; order Halothiobacillales; family Halothiobacillaceae; genus JBKHDT01. Next base: position 14,499 of record JBKHDT010000007.1, read on the forward strand.
CGGGCTTGATCGCCCGCGCGGCGCGCTGATTGCCCAGGTGCAGCCGGACAGCCCCGCCGATACCAGTGGCATCCGGCCGGGCGACATCATCCTGCGCTATGCCGGCAAAAAGATCGATCAGTCCAGTCGACTGCCCTCGCTGGTCGGCGAGACCCGGGTCGGCGAGCGTGTCGAAGTCCAGCTTCTGCGCGACGGGCGTGAGCAAACCGTCACGGTCACCATCGGACGCCTGGAGGACGAGGAAACCGCCACCGCACCCGAGCAGCCAGGCAGAGAGAACAGTCTCGGCCTGACCCTCGAGCCACTCGACGAGCGCCAGCAGAGCGAGCTGGGCATCGCGCACGGGCTGGTCGTCCTGTCGGTGGCCGACGGACCCGCGGCACGGGCCGGGGTACAGCCCAACGACATCCTGATGGATCTCAACAACCGGCCGCTTGAGACCGTCGCCGACCTCCAGAAGGCCATTGCCAAGGCACCGGAAGGCCGGCCGCTCGCGCTGCGGCTGCTGCGCGGCGGTCAGCCGATGTTCCTGGCCATACCGAAGGAGTGACTGGACTTTGGAGCGCGGCACCGGGGGACGACCAGGTCCACTCGACCGTGATCCGACACGAGCACCCCGAACCGACCGCCTGCGGACTGGTCGTGAACTTTCCGACCATCGCACAGTCTTTTAAAGGAACACGTCGGTGCAGCGCCCGCTGCAGGCTCCTGTGCCAAGCGGCCTGCGCCGACGCCCAAGCTGTCGTTGCAAGCTCCTCATGGACGACGACCTTTCAGGCCCCGGACGGGGCCTTTTTTTTGTTCCCTGCACCTTGCCGCGGTTAAAAAACTTCCTGGCATGGCATGATGCGCTGCACCCGGCCAGCGCGCAGAACGCCCGGCGCCAGCGCCGTTGGCGGGCAACTCAATACCCAGGGAGGACAATGGCAACCCCATGCGCGTGATCAGCTTTAATGCCAATGGCATCCGTTCGGCAGCGAAAAAAGGCTTTTTTGACTGGCTCGCCGGACAGGACGCCGACTTTGTCTGCATCCAGGAAACCAAGGCACAGGCCCGGCAGCTTGAAGACCCGCTTTTTTACCCGGCGGGCTACCACTGCATCTACGTCGACGCCGAGCGCAAGGGATACAGCGGCGTGGCGCTGTACAGCCGTGAAGAGCCGGACGCGGTGACCACCAGCCTGGGGCTGGAGGAGTTCGACCGGGAAGGGCGCTATGTGGAAATCCAGGTCGGAGCGCTCGCGCTGGCGTCACTCTACCTGCCGTCGGGCTCGGCGGGGGATCATCGCCAGGCTTCCAAGGACCGGTTTCTCGAAGCCTACCTGCCGATGCTCCAGGAAAAGAAGGCCCAGGCCGGCGAGTTCATTCTCTGCGGAGACTGGAATATCGCCCACCGGGAGATCGACCTGAAAAACTGGCGCAGCAACCGCAAGAGCTCCGGTTTCCTGCCGCATGAACGCGCCTGGCTCGACCGGGTCTTCGACGACATCGGCCTGGTCGATGCGCACCGCGTGGTCGAACCGGACACGGAGGTCTACACCTGGTGGTCCAACCGCGCAAACGCCTGGGCCAACAATGTCGGCTGGCGAATCGACTACCAGATCGTGACACCCGGCCTTGCCGACCGCGTAGCACGCGCGTGGGTCTACCGGGACGAAAAGTTCTCGGATCACGCCCCGCTGATCATCGACTACGCCCCCCGGCCGCAGGATGGCCAGCCGACCTGACTGGGGCGGCACGCCCGGCCGACCGCCGGGCGGGACGCATTTCCCGAAGGTTACGAGCGGTCCCCGCTGGCCTATAATCGGCCGCAGGGTCCAGACCACCTCTGGGCCGAACCCTGACGCACGGAGTGGCAAACCATGAACTGCAAATCAACCCGGTCCATGCAACTGGCGGTCGTGATCGCCGCAGCGGCCCTGCTGTCCGGCTGTGCCAGCAGCCTCTCCGGCGGCACCTACAATCGGGCGGATGCTCGCCAGGTGATGACCGTCGAATACGGCACGGTGCAAAGCGTTCGCCCGGTACGCATCGAGGGCACCAGGACGCCGATCGGCGCAGGAGCCGGCGCACTCGCCGGGGGCATTCTGGGCAGCACCATCGGCGGGGGCACCGGTCGTGCACTGGCCACCGTCGGGGGTGCGGTCGCGGGGGGCATGGCCGGAGCGGCGATCGAGGAGGGCACCACGCGCCAGCAGGGGCTGGAAATCACCATCCGCCTTGACAGCGGACGGACGATTTCGGTGGTCCAGGCCGCCGACCAGGTGTTCAGCCCGGGAGAACGCGTTCACGTCACCATGGCGCGCAACGGCACCGCTCGGGTCAGCCGCTGAACAGGCTTCAGGTCACGCCGCCCGACGAGCCAGGCGCACCGGCAGCGCCCCCCGATGATGCCGGACCGGTATCAAAAATGTCGGAGCACCCTCCCCGGGGGTGGCTCAACCCATTCAAAAGACATCAAAAAAGCAGGATCCACCCTTGAGTCAAGGCACGCTTTATATCGTTTCGGCGCCATCCGGCGCAGGCAAGACCAGTCTCGTGCGCGCGCTGGTCGAACAGGATGCACAGGTCCGATTGTCCGTTTCCCATACCACCCGCGCACCCCGGCCGGGCGAGGAAGACGGCCGGCACTACCACTTCGTGGACGAGCCGGCATTCCGGGCAATGATCGACGAGGGCGCCTTCATCGAACATGCCCGGGTCTTCGACAATTTCTACGGCACCTCGCGCAAGGCGGTGACCGACCCGATGGAAGAGGGCCTGGATGTGGTACTCGAAATCGACTGGCAGGGTGCCGAGCAGGTGCGCCGTCAGTTCCCCGAGGCATTGTCGGTCTTCATTCTGCCCCCGGACCGGGAGACGCTGCGCGCGAGACTGCAGGGCCGGGGCCAGGACCCTGACGAGGTGATCGAGCGCCGGATGCGCGACGCCGTCTCCGAGATGAGTCACTACGGCGAATTCGACTACCTGATCGTCAACGACGATTTCGACCAGGCCACCGCCGAACTTCGAAGCATCGTCACCACGCAGCGCCTGCGCTGCTGCGCGCAGTCTGCCCGGCACCAGGAACTGATTCGCAGCCTGCTCGGTCACCACTGAGCGAAAGCCCGCGACGCCATCCGTGGCGGCGCACGGCAGCATCAGGGCACGGCCCGCTCCGTGACGCGACCGACTGGCCCACGCCATCGCAAGCAGGCCTTCCCTGGGCGGCCCGCGTTTTCCGGCAAGCCCGGCAAATGTGGCCTGCCGACGTCGAACGGCCGGGCAATCGACAAGAAATAATCGTACAATGCGGGGTTTGCACCGGCGTATTGCCGGTGCCGTTGCGTACATCCCAAGGAGTTCAGACCCAGTCATGGCAAGAGTAACCGTCGAGGACTGCCTGCATGCAGTCGACAACCGCTTCGAGCTCGTCCTGCTCGGTGCGCGCCGAGCCCGCCAGATCGAGCGTGGCGCGCAGCCCTTCGTGGAAATGGGCAAGGAAAAGCCCACCGTGGTGGCCCTGCGCGAGATAGCCGAAGACAAGGTGGACCGCGAGCAGATCGACCGGATCGAGGCCAGCCTGACCCTGGCCAGAGCGCAGGTCAGCGAGGCCGAGGTGCGTGCGGAGCTTTCGCAGTTCAAGGATGACGAGGAATCGCCACGCCGGGGGCCGGCCGACCCGGCCGCCTGATTTCAGGAGCGGCGATCCATGTCGGCAACCCTCGAAGAGGCACCGGCCCGCGACCACCGATCCGGCATGGACGATCTGTTCGTCCCGCTGGAGCGGCATCTGGCCGAGTACCTGGAGGACGAGCAGATTGCGCGGATCTGGGATGCCTTCCGGTTCGGGGCCGAGGCGCATGCGGGCCAGACCCGCAAGTCCGGTGAGCCGTACATCACGCACCCGGTCGCCGTCGCGCACATCCTGGCCGACCTGAGAATGGACGAGGCGACCCTGATCGCCGCCATTCTCCATGACGTGATCGAGGACACGCCCACCGCCCGGGAGGAGATCGTCCACCGGTTTTCCGAGGAAGTGGCCCGGCTGGTGGATGGCGTCTCCAAGCTGACGCAGATCCGTTTCAAGTCCAAGGCCGAACAGCAGGCCGCGAACTTCCGCAAGATGATGATGGCGATGGTGGAGGACGTGCGTGTCATCCTCATCAAGCTCGCCGACCGGCTGCACAACATGCGCACGCTCGGGGTCATGCGGCCGGACAAGCGCCGGCGCATCGCCCGCGAGACACTCGAAATCTACACGCCGATCGCCAACCGGCTTGGCCTGAACGCCCTGCGGCACGAGCTTGAAGACCTTGGCTTCATGGCGCAGCATCCGCTGCGCTACCGGGTTCTGGCCCAGGCGGTCAAGAAGGCCCGCGGCAACCGCAACGAGGTGATGCAGGAAATCCAGCACCGGTTCGAGAGCCGCTTTGCCGAGGAGGGGCTGGACGCCCAGGTTCAGGCGCGCGAGAAGCGCTTGTACAGCATCTACCGCAAGATGGCGCAGAAGCAGCTGCCCTTCTCGGAAGTCTTCGACGTGTTCGCCGTGCGGATCGTCGTGAAAAGCGTCGACGACAGCTACCGCGCGCTGGGCGTGGTCCACAATCTCTACAAGCCACTGCCGGGGCGTTTCAAGGACTATATCGCCATCCCCAAGGCCAATGGCTACCAGTCGCTCCACACCATCCTGTTCGGTCCGCACGGCATTCCGCTGGAAGTGCAGATTCGCACGCGGGAAATGCACCAGTTCGCAGAATCCGGCATCGCGGCACACTGGCTCTACAAGTCCCAGGGGGATCACGGGGCGGTAACCCAGGCCCGGGCCCGGGAATGGCTGCGGGAGCTGCTGGAGATTCAGCAGAAGGCCGGCAACCCGCAGGAGTTCCTTGAGTCGGTCAAGGTGGACCTGTTCCCGGACGAGGTCTACGTCTTCACGCCCATGGGCGAGATCTTCGAATTGCCACGGCGGGCCACGGTGGTCGATTTTGCCTACGCGATCCACACCGACGTGGGCAACACCTGCGTCGCCTGCAAGATCGACCGCCGGCTGGCGCCGCTGTCCACGCAGGTGCAGAACGGACAGACCATCGAAATCATCACCGCCAACGGCGCCGAACCAAACCCGAACTGGCTTTCGTTTGTGGTCACGGCCAAGGCCCGGACCAATATCCGCAACTATCTCAAGCACCTGCAGGACGAGGAAGCCATCCGCCTGGGCTACCGCCTGCTGGCCAAGGCCATTCAGCACCACGGCATGGAACTCGATGCGGTGCCCTCCGAGCGAATGGATTCGCTGCTGGCCGAATATCATTGCAACGCCCTGTCGGACCTGCTCCGGGACATCGGACTGGGCAATCGCATGGCACCGCTGGTTGCGCGGCTGCTGGCTGCCAGCGAAACCGAAGACTCGAACGGCAACGGCACCAATTCCGGCACCCGGCAGATGCCGGTCACCATTTCGGGCACGGAAGGGCTGGTCGTGACCTTCGCCAAATGCTGTCATCCCATCCCCGGTGATGACGTGGCCGGCTTTCTCAGCACCGGACGCGGCATCGTCGTCCACCGCCGCAGCTGCCCGAATGCCGCGGATCTGGGCGAACATCCCGAGCGCTGGCTGGATATCGACTGGGCCGAGGAGTACGCGGGCGAGTACCAGGCCCTGATCACCATCCAGGCCAGCAATGTCCGTGGCGGTCTGGCACGCATGGCCGGCGCGGTCGCGGAAACCGGTGCCGACATCGACGATGTGCGCTTTGACGACCGCGACAACAATATCACCGTCATCAACTTCGTCCTCCGGGTCACCGACCGGTCTCACCTGGCGCGCGTGATGCGCCGCGTGCGACGCGAGGAGGGCATCATCAAGGTTTCCAGGAGCTGAAAGCCATGACCGACCGCAGGATTATCGCGACCGACCGCGCCCCGCAGGCCATCGGGACCTACTCCCAGGCCGTCCGGGTGGGCAATACTGTGTATCTCTCCGGCCAGATCGCCCTGGACCCGGAGCGGATGGAGCTGGTGGCCGACACCATGGAACGGGAAATCCGACAGGTCTTCGACAATGTGCGCGCCGTGTGCCAGGCCGCCGGGGGCGATCTGGCCAGTCTGGTCAAGCTCAACATCTACCTGACGGATCTGCAGCATTTTGGCCTGGTCAACACGCTCATGGCCGAGTACTTCGAGGCCCCCTACCCGGCCCGGGCGGCCATCGGGGTGGCGAGCCTGCCGCGCGATGCACGCGTCGAGGTGGATGGAGTGCTTGTCCTCGGCTGAAGCGGCCACGGGAACCGGCGGGCTCATGCGCCTTCTGGCGTCTTTGCGGCTACCACTTCGTGCCGTCCGGCAATCGCTCTGGATCGCGCTGCTGTGCGGTCTGGTGCTCATCCCCGCGATGGTCACGCCCACGGGCGTCTGGGCTGACGCACCCGGCAGGGTCGTGCTGGACTTCTACTGGACCGAGCACTGTCCACGCTGCCGGGATGCGCGCCCCTTCATTGCCGAGCTTGAAGCCCGGCACGACTGGCTGGTCGTGCGTTCACACAACCTGAGCGCCGACCCGGGAGCCGGCGCACGCTACGTCGCCCAGGCGGCCGCGCTGGGCGAGGAGGCACGTGCCGTCCCGGCATTCCTGTTCTGCGGGGCGATGCGCGTCGGCTACGATCACCCCGAGGGTGCCGGGGCCGAACTGGTCGAACTGCTTTCGCGGTGTCATCAACGCATGCTTGAGGGGGAGTCGGACCCGAGGCTTGAGCCGGCGCTCTGGCGTGACCGGGACACGCTGAACCTGCCCGCCATCGGGACCGTGTCGCTCGATGAGCTGTCCCTTCCGGCGCTGACCGTCCTGATCGCCGGGATGGACGCCTTCAATCCCTGCGCGTTCTTCGTGCTGCTGTTTCTGATGAGCATCGTGGTGCATACGCGCAGCCGGGCGAGGATCCTCCTGATCGGCGGCAGCTTCGTTGCCGTCTCGGCGCTGGTGTATTTCCTGTTTCTGGCCGCCTGGCTGGGGCTGTTCATGACCCTCGGCACCATGGACTGGATCACCCGCCTGGCGGGCCTGGTCGCCGTGGTGATCGCGATCGTCCACATCAAGGATTATTTTCGGTTCCGCCGGGGGATCAGCCTGAGCATCCCGGATACGGCCAAGCCCGGGCTGTTCCAGCGCATGAGGCGATTGACCGAGCACCGGCAGTTCGGCTGGGTCATGGCCGGCACCCTGGCCCTGGCCGTGGTCGTCAACCTCTACGAGCTGGCCTGCACGGCGGGGTTGCCGATGGTGTACACGCGCATTCTGACCGATCACGCGCTGACAACCGTGGGATATTACGGCTACCTGGGCCTGTACAGCCTGGTGTATGCCTTGCCCATGCTGGTGATCGTCGGGTTGTTCGCCGCCACGCTCGGCGCGCGCAAGCTTCAGGAATCCGAGGGTCGCACCCTCAAGCTCGTCTCCGGCATGATGCTGCTCGGCCTGGGGCTGTTGCTGCTGGCGGCGCCAGGGCAGCTGTCCAATCCCGGGACCGCGCTGGCCTCGCTGGCCATCGCGCTGCTGCTCGCCGCCTGGGTCCGGCTGCGCTATCCCCCCGGGGGATGATGGGATGGGCATCGCCCCTGGGAGGCTGTTGGAACTCAGCCTCAGGCGGCCCGCAGAAACGACAACGAAACACACAAAAAAAGGAAAAAGACATGCTGCAAGTCAACGAACACCACGAAGGCCGGGTCAAGTCCATCGGCTTCGAGACCGCCACGCTCCCGGCCACGGTCGGCGTGATGGAACCGGGCCAATACGACTTCCAGACCCAACGTGCCGAGACCATCCACGTGATCAGCGGCAATATGCGGGTTCGGGTCGGGGATGAAGTCGATTGGCAGGTCTACGACGAGGGTGAGCGCTTCGACATCCCGGCCGAGTCGCGCTTTGAAGTGGCCATTGAGCACCAAACGGCCTACCTGTGCCTCTATTGCTGAGCGCCCGGGACGCAACGACCCTCACCGCAGCCCCAGGGCCTGTGCATCCGCAAGCTTGCCATTGAACCACCAGTTGCCCTCGAGTCGGTTGATCGAGCTGATCCAGTCGCCCTGGTCCGCCACGATCCATCCTTCCCGGTCCAGCCGCCCGATGATGCGCGCGGCCAGGTCGTCCCGAGGCGCGCCCCGGTCTTGACCAAGCCAGCGCCCGACGCCCTGCTCCAGCAGGGTCGGGGATACACGCAACTGGCCGGAGATCCGCCAGCGGTCTTCGCCGCGGTCGAACAGCGGATCGCGGAGGTCCGGACCGATCAGGTCGCCGGACAGATGCAGCCCGCCCTGCGGGAAGTTCAACTGCAAGGCATCGAGATTCAACCGGGCCGAACCCAGCGGCGCCAGCAGTGCCGACCAGTCCCTGAGCCCGACCTGCGCCACCGCGGCTACCAGCGATTGCCCGGAGTCCAGAATTGCCATGAACTGTCGGCCCACGTCATAGGAGGCGGGCCAGAAACGCCGCTCGATGCCCCGTCCGCCCGCCAGCAGCGCGAACGGACCCACGGTTTCGCCCGAGCGTGAAAAGCTGTCGAGCGTGAAATTCAGTTGCAGGTCCTCACGCCCGCCACTCATCATGGCACGGCGCAACCGCAGGGACAGGCCGTCGACCATCCAGCCCCGGGTTTCCCTGACCAGCCCCAGCCGCGCGATGGCCAGTCCAAGCTCACCTTCCCAGCCCTCCGGCGCGCGATGCAGGTCCATGTCGGCGTTCATGCGCCCAAGCAACAGGTCCTGCGTCGGCGTGGTCACGCGCAATCCGGCCAGGGAGATCACCCCGGTCAGGGTATCGGGCAGCATGTCGTATCGAATCCGCCCGATCGGCTGGGCATCCGCGCGGGCGAGCGCAGGTGAAAAATCGACCGAGCCGCCAGGCGTCACCTGCACGAGCAGTTCAAGCGCGGAGCGACCCTGCCAGTCCCGCACCTGTACGGGACTGTCCCGGGATACCCGGATGGTGCCGAACAGCCAGCCCGGACGCCCTGCCTCGAACCGGGGGCCGTGGCGCACATCGAACTCAAGCCGAAGCGGCGATTCGCTGCCCCGGATGGGAACCTCCAGCAGGTAGCGGGCGCTTCGCCACCCGCGATCACTGGCGAGCAGCCGCCAGGGTGCCTGCTCGGCCGACAGGGCCCGGGCGACCAGCATCCCGACCTGGTGCGGCAGCACGAAGGCCGCCAGCAACGACAGGGTGGCGAGCAGCAGGATCAGGCGAGCCAGTTTCATGAGGGCAAGTTGCGGTGAACGCATCGGATCTGCCCGAGCATGTCGGCCCTCGAATCGCCAGCAGGCGCCCAAAGGCAGACAGGGCATGATTTCGTGCGGTGGACTTCACGGGACATCACGGGGGCGCCTGCAGCGCACCCGGGCCAGTGCGCGGAAGCCTCGCAAACCGATCGACGAGGCACGCCGAGGGTTCAGCGGTCAATCAGGGCAGGCCCACGCGAACCAGGGTCCCGTCGCGGCCGAGCACGTACAGGGCCTTGTCATCGCCAACCAGCGGACTGACGACATCACGGGCCTTGGTGCGCACGCGCGCAACCAGTGCGCCGGTCTCCGGAGACAGGAAATGCACGTACCCCTCGAAGTCGGCGACGGCGAGCCAGGCGCCGATCCGGACCGGCCCGGTCAGGAACCGGTTGTTCAATGCATCCTGCTGCCAGTACTTGTCGCCACTACGCCGGTCGATCGCATGAATCACGCCCTCGGCATCCGTGATGTAGAGCGCCTGCGCATCCCCGGTGAAGTTGTCGAAACCGCTGAGCTCACGGCTCCACAAGGTTCGGCCGCTGCGCACGTCGATCGCCGCCAGGTTGCCCTGAAAGGCCAGCGCATAGACGATGCCGTCGAGGAAAAGCGGCCGGGCGTCGATGTCGACCATGCGGTCAATATCGGTCCGACCGCGAGGAAGGGCGATCTGGTTCTCCCAGAGGACGCGTCCGTCATCAAGCGCATGGGCCACGAGCAAGCCATTGTCATGGCCGACGATCACCGCATCGACACCGGCCAGCGGACGGCTCTGCCCCTGCAGGGCGAGCGGCGGCACCTTGCGTCCATCCACCCAGACCCGCCGCCCGTCGGCTTCGTCCAGGGCGAATATGCGGCCATCGCCGGCACGAACGATGACCTGGCCACCGGCGATCACGGCCGGGGCAGCCGCCGCCGTCGTCAGCGTCGCTTCCCAACGCGGGGTCGACCCGCCCGGCTCGATCGCCAGCACCCGCCCATCACTCGTGCCGACCACCAGCAGGTCCTCGCTGGCGGCGATCCCGGAGACGACCGATTCGCCATCGAGGTCGAGCTCGACCTCGTGACGAAGGGCGCCGGTCCGGGCGTCGCGTTCCTGTATCCGGCCATCGGGGTCCACCGTGTATATCCGGTCCTCCACGCGCTCGGCAATCAGGCGCGAGAGGCGGGAGGGCTGCGCCGCACCGACATCGGCGGACCATTCCACCACCGGCGCGAATTGCGCGTCGATCGCGGTCAGCTCCGCCGGCGGGGCCACGTGATCGGTGCCGGCACAACCGCCAAGCAGCAGGGCACCCGCCAGGGCGACGGCCGGAATGATTCGGGGTCCAGGGATCGTTGGGGTCAACCAGTTCATGCGGGCACTCCTAGGGAAACTCTGCACCAAGCCCTCCGTGGCTTCGTGGACTTGCGCCAGCTGTCGCTTCCGCAACCACCGGGCCAATACATGCCCGGCCCGTGCGGCGCGGTTGACTGGCTGGCGCCATGACGCGGCAGGGCTCCCATGCCCTGCACGAAAAGGTCTGCGCAAAGCCATTCGCGAACAAACACCGGCGCGCGCCGGACCGTCGTGGGGTCACGCCGGAAGGGGCATCGCGCGATCAGCCGGCAGGCAGGTCGTCACGCTTCAGACGCAGCAGCGACACATCCGCGGAGGCGCCTGCCGCCGCCAGGGCGCGGTCATACGCTGCCTTGGCCCCGTCGTAATCGCCCTGCGCCCGAAGGATGTCCCCACGCAGCTCCTCGCGCTGGGTCTCGAACGCGGTGGCCATGGGCGTATCGAGGACGTCCAGGGCCTCCCCGGGATTGCCGGCCTGCCAATGGAATCTCGCCAAACGCAGGCGCGCCAGGTCGCGCAGTGGCTTCTGGCGGGCATCCGACGCCAGATCGCTCAGCGTGGCGATGGCCGACTCGGCTCCATCGGCACGATAGCGAAGGGTCGCCTCGGTCAGGCGCGCCAGATCCGCATACGGGGTGCTGCCGTAGCGCTCGGCAAGCCCGCTGGCCTTGTCGATGGCCGACTGGTCTCCCTGGTCCGCAGCGACTTCCAGCTCCTGCCAGGCCAGCGAGGCGCTGTTGAGCGTGTGCTCGCGCCACTCGCCGTAGCCCGTCCAGGCGACCAGGCCGGCCACGGCCAAGCCCACGCCGACAATCACGGATCGTCCGTTCTCGGCCCACCAGGCGCGCAGTGCATCAAGCTGTTCGTCGTCGGTTCCAATCTCACGCATGGTGTTCAAGGACTCCAGTCAGGTTTTCAGGAAAGTTCATTCTGCCACAAACCGGCCAGGGGCCTGTTCAGCCAGCCTGCGCGAACAGGGTGGCCAGGTCGTCCAGGGCAAGCTCGTGCTGCGGTTCGTCGTGGCGCAGCGGCTTGACCGTCACGACCCCCCGGGCGCGCTCGGACTCGCCGAGTACCAGAGCGTATCGGGCCCCGCTGCGATCGGCACGCTTGAACTGGGCCTTGAGACTGCCGCCGTCGAAGTTCACCATCACCTGCAGGCCGCGGACCCGCTCGCGCAGCCACTCGGCAAGCTGCAGGGCCTCTGCCTGGGCCTCAAGGTCGCCGGTCACCAGGTAGACGTCCGCCTGCGGCGGTTCCACGCCGCCTGCCTGAGACTCGATCAGCGCGACCAGTCGCTCCAGGCCGATTGCAAAGCCCGCCGCCGGCGTTTCGCGCCCGCCAAGCTGGGCGACCAGGCCGTCATACCGGCCACCGGCACAGACCGTTCCCTGCGCCCCGAGCCGGTCGGTCACCCACTCGAACACGGTCTTGTTGTAGTAATCAAGCCCGCGCACCAGCCGGGGGTTGACGCGGTAATCGATACCGGCCGCATCGAGCAGGGCGCGGACCCGCCCGAACTCGGCCCGGGTCTGTTCGTCCAGGTAGTCAGCCAGCCGCGGCGCGTTCTCGGCAAGCGCCTGCATTGCGGGGTTCTTGCTGTCCAGCACCCGCAAGGGATTGCTGTACATGCGGCGGCGGCCGTCCTCGTCGAGCTGGTCAACATGCGCCTCGAGATATTCGATCAGGACGGCCCGATGCGCCAGGCGCGCCTCGGTCGTGCCCAGCGTGTTGATCTCCAGGCGGATCTCGCCCAGTCCAAGCGCGCGCCAGAGCCGATGCGCCATGAGCATCAACTCCACGTCCAGGTCCGGCCCGGCGATGCCGAAGGCCTCGACGCCGAACTGGTGGAACTGGCGATAACGCCCCTTCTGCGGGCGTTCGTGCCGGAACATCGGACCGATGTACCAGAGCTTGCGCTGGGCATTGTGGATCAGGCCATGCTGAAGGCAGGCCCGGACGCAACCGGCGGTTCCCTCCGGACGCAGGGTGAGGCTCTCGCCGTTGCGATCGTCGAAGGTGTACATCTCCTTCTCGACGATATCGGTCACCTCGCCGATCGACCGCTTGAACAGCGCGGTCTCCTCGACCACCGGCATCCGGATCTCTCGATAGCCATAGGACTCGGCCACCTCGGCAAGGGTATTTTCAACCCGGCGCCATAGGCCCGAGCGATCCGGGAGCAGGTCGTGCATCCCGCGTATCGACTGTATCCTGCCGCTCATCATCCACCGTTTCTTGCCGCGTCCACCCGGGCGCGGATCTGTTTTTCCAGTTCATCCACCAACTGCTCGGCCGCCAGCTTCTCGCGGGGCTTGCCATCGACGTACAACAGGTTCGGCTGCCCGCCCGTCACGCCGATCGCCGCCTCCCGCGCCTCGCCGGGACCGTTGACCACGCAGCCGATCACCGCGACATCCATGGGCACGTCGATGTCCTCGATGCGACCCTCCAGCGCGTTGACCGTCGAAATCACGTCGAAGGCCTGCCGCGAACAGGATGGACAGGCGACCAGGTTGACCCCGCGCGAACGCAGGTGCAGCGCCTTGAGGATATCCCAGCCGACCTTCACTTCCTCGACCGGGTCTGCCGCCAGTGAAACGCGCAGGGTGTCGCCGATCCCCTCGGCCAGCAGCATCCCGAGCCCGATGGCGGACTTCACGGAGCCCGAGCGCAGGCCGCCGGCCTCCGTGATGCCCAGGTGCAAGGGCTGCTCGATCTGACCGGCAAGCTGCCGATAGGCCAGCACGGTCATGAACACGTCCGAAGCCTTCAGGGAAACCTTGAAGTCCTGGAAGTCCAGCCGGTCCAGGATATCGATATGCCGCAGGGCCGACTCCACCAGCGCCTCGGGTGTCGGCTCGCGGTACTTCTGCTGCAGGTCCTTTTCCAGGGAGCCGGCATTGACCCCGATCCGGATGGGAATCCCGCGATCGCGTGCCGCGGACACCACCGCGCGCACCCGGTCCTCGCGCCCGATATTGCCGGGGTTGATGCGCAGGCAGTCGACGCCCAGCTCGGCCACCCGCAGGGCGATCCGGTAGTCGAAGTGGATATCGGCGACCAGGGGCAGGTCGACCTGCGCCCGGATCCGTCCGAAGGCCTCGGCGGCCTCCATGCCGGGCACGGAAACCCGAACGATGTCGGCACCCGCCTTCTGCAGGGCCTGCACCTGCGCCACGGTCGCCGCCACGTCCAGGGTATTGGTATTGGTCATGCTCTGGACGGAGATCGGGGCATCGCCACCGACCGGCACGCGGCCGACATGAATCTTGCGCGTCAGCCGACGAACCACGGGACTGTGCACCGCCATGCTCACCGGTCATCCTCCGTGACGATCCGGGTTTTGCCGGCCCGTTCGGATACGCGGCCCATCGTCGCAAGACGCGACGGGCCCGCCCGCAGCGTGCGGCACCGAACGTTCACGGGTTTTCCCCGAAGGTCAGCCGGGTGGTGCTTCGTCCGTCCCGCGGTGTCAGGTCAAGAAGCTCGCCCCGGTAGGTAACCCGCACCACGGCCGGGTTGCCGAGCACCAGCTCGAAAGGCGGACGCCCCTCGAAGCTGCGGGACTCGTCCCGGCCGAGCGTGCCGAACATGAGCCGGTCACCGCGCGAATCGCTGAGCTCGACCCAGCTTTCCCCGCCCTCGGTCGAAATCCGGACCGTGCGCTCGGCCGGCGGCTCCGTCGTCGCCCCGGATTCGTCCCGCGCGGATTCCTCTGCCGCTGCTGATCCGGACGTTTCCGGACCGGACTCGGCATCCGCCGCCGCGTCCTCTTCTGGCGACGTCTGGGCTGTTTCCGACCGGCTCGGCCGGGACAGGGGCTCGTCGATGGCCGGCAGGAGCGGCTCGACCGGCTCCGGCGCAACCGTCGGCGGCGGCATCGGCACCACCCGCTGGCTTTCTTCGGTCACCAAATCCCGGTCGGACGGAGGCTCAAGGATGGCGCTTTCGCCGTCAGGCATCTTGCCCAGCAGCCCGGACGGGAGCAGTTGCCATCCAATCAGGCCGACCACCATCGCCACGACCAGCCAGAAAACCCAGACGAACCAGCGGCTGCGAACCCGTTCCTGCTCCATCACCGCCAACGTCGGCCGGGTCTCCCGCCGGACCGTTTCTCGCGGCCGGTGGCTACCGAGGACATCCGCGTACTCATCAAGGACCTGGTCGGCATCCAGACCGAGCGCCGGCGCCCAGCTCTTGATGTAGGCCCTGATGTACATGGGCCCCGGCGTATCCTGCAGCCGATCATCGAAAATGGCCTGCACCGTTCGCAGGTCGAGGTTGAGCATGGCGGCCAGGTCCGCGGCGGTCAGCCCCTGGCGGTCTGCGGCGTCGGACAGTCGGCGCCCCAGTGTCCTGCCTGCCCCGTCGACCCGGGGCTCCTCGCGTTCCTCGCCGTGTTCTTGAGTCGGATCGGTCTTCATGGCGTTTGTCTCTGTTCAAGCCAGCGCGCCTCGTCCGAATCGGGGAATCGGCCACGCAAGAGCAGCGCGTGACTGGCACGCGCATCCCGGTCGCCGACCGCCTCGTCGATCCGGATGGCCAGCTTGAGACTGGCCGGCGTATGACGCTGGGCATTCTCGAAGGTGCGCATGGCTTCGGCCGCCTCGGCCGGCTGGCCCGCCTCCAGGAGGCTGCGCGCCAGATCCAGCTGCGCGGGGGCGTAACCCGGCCGACGTTCCAGGGCACGCCGGAAGGCGTTGACCGCCGCCTCGTGATCGCCGGCATCCTGATAGCACATGCCGGCGTTGGTCAGCGCGAACTCGGGCGTGCGATACAAGGGGCGGGACAACGCCGCCTTGAACGCGGCCTGCGCCTCGTCAAAGGCCCCCTCGCCGCAGAGGAAGGCCCCGTAATTGTTTTGCAGCTGCGGGTCGTCGGGGGCCAGGGCCACGGCCCGCTCGAAATGCTGGCGCGCCCGGTCGGTTTCATCGACCTGCTCCATGGCCAGTGCGAGGGCGTGATGCGCCGGGGCATAGCGTCCATCGAACCGAACGGCCCGTTCCAGCTTCTCGACCGCAAGCTCAAGATAACCGCGCTCCAGGTAGCCGACCCCGAGCTCGGTATTGATCCGGGCTGCCTCGCGATTTTCCGAAACGCCCAGATGCGGGGTGTCCTCCCCGAGCGATTCGTCCGTCACCGAACCCGGCCCGGTTGTGGAACAACCGCCGAGCACCAGCAGCCCTGCGCACATCGACAGGGCGAACACCATTCGTCTGCCGTCAGCCACCATGTCTGGGCTCCTTCAGGCTCGTGGCCCGCTGTGATCGACGCCGGGCGGCGCAAAGCGGAGCAGTCGCCGTGACCGGTCCTCGACCTCGCCGACCAGCTGCCCGCATGCCGCGTCGATATCATCGCCACGCGTCTTGCGTGGAATGGTGTTGATCCCCGCCGCCTTCAACCGCTGCCGGAAATGCTCGATGCGATTCCGGCTCGAACGGCGATACTCGGACTGCGGGAAGGGATTGAACGGAATGAGATTCACCTTTGCCTGGGACGCACGCGGCCCGAGCAGGTCGATGAGCGCATCCGCCTCGCGGTCGTTGTCGTTGACGCCATCCAGCATCACGTACTCGTAGGTTATCGTGCCATGCGGCACCACCTCGGCGTAGCGGTCGCAGGCCGCCATCAGCTCAGCCAGGGGATACTTGCGATTGATGGGCACCAGCTCGTCCCGAAGTGGATCGGTCGGGGCGTGCAGGGACACCGCCAGGGCGACCGGCAGGCGATCTGCCAGACGATCCATGGCCGGAATGATCCCGGAGGTGCTGATGGTCACCCGCCGCCTGGAGAGCCCGTAGGCGTTGTCGTCCAGCAGGATCGAGGTGGCATCGACCACGTTCTCGAAGTTGAGCAGGGGCTCACCCATGCCCATGAACACCACGTTGGTGATTCGCCGGCCGGGGATGATCTGCCGCTCGATGAGCCGTTCGGCCAGAAAGACCTGGCCGACGATTTCCGCCGTGGACAGGTTGCGATTGAAACCCTGGCGGGCAGTGGAACAGAAGGTGCAGGCCAGCGAACACCCGACCTGCGAGGAGATGCACAGGGTGGCGCGGTCAGCCTCGGGGATGTAGACCATCTCGATGCTGTTGCCACCGGCCAGCCGGAGCACGAACTTGCGCGTCCCGTCCGCGGAACGCTGGTCGACCAGCACCTCGGGCAGGGATACGGTCGCCCGCTCCCGAAGCTTGGCCCGCAGGGAACGGGCGAGGTCGGTCATCTCGTCAAAGTCGCCCACCCGGCGCTGGTGCAGCCATTTCATGGTCTGCACCGCCCTGAACGGCTTTTCGCCCAACTCGACGTACCAGGACCTCATCTGATCGAGCGTAAGCCCGAGCAGGTTGACCCGGTCCGGCTGCTCACCGGCCGGCGCGAGCCGCGACAATGGCGTGGCCACCGGTTCGGTCATGCCGTTTCAGCCGCGCGGGCAGATTTCTTCTGCCTTGAAGAAGAAGTCGATCTCGGCCCGGGCGTTCTCGAGGCTGTCGGAGCCATGAACGGCATTGGCGTCGATCGACTCGGCGAAGTCGGCACGGATGGTGCCCGGCGCCGCTTCCTTGGGGTTGGTGGCACCCATCAGCTCGCGATTCCTGGCCACCGCGTCCTCGCCTTCCAGGCACTGGACCATGACCGGGCCGGAGATCATGAAGTCGACCAGCTCCCCGAAAAACGGACGCTCGCGATGCACCGCGTAGAAACCCTCCGCCTGCTCGCGGCTCAGGTAGATCATCCGGGCGGCGACGATTTGGAGGCCCGCGTTCTCGAAGCGGGTGTAGATCTGGCCGATGACATTCTTGGCGACTGCATCGGGCTTGATGATGGAGAGCGTACGCTCGACGGCCATGCTGCTATGTCCTCTTTTCGCAAAAGTTGGCAAGGGTATCGGGTAACGGACGGGTTCCGGTCCGGGCGCCTGACAGGCGCCGGGCGGGCCGGCCCGGCCTCAAACGCGACGGCCCCGGCGACTCGGGCCGCCGAGGTCCAAAAAACGGTCTCCCCGGATCAGGACGCCCTGCCCGCTGCATGAACGGCGGGCGGCACCTGCCGGGGGCGTTCCTGCCGCGCGCCGATGGCGGCAGGAAACCCCCGCGCAATCCTGACGGATCACGCACAGGCCAAGGGAACAAGAGTGTACCGCCTCGACAGGCGATGCACCAAGGACAATAGCGGGGCCGGCGCCTCGCCAGGCCCGTCCGGGCAGGGACGGCGCCCGACAGGCGGCGCGCCCGGGATCAGGACTCGCCCGGACCGGCGACCAGATCGCCCAGGGGCATCGGCTCGGCGGTCCGCGCCCCCGAGCCGGAGTTGATCGCGGCGCAGCGTCGCTCGACATCGGCCTGTCGCTCGACCAGATCGGCCAGGGAAATCCCCGCAAGAAAGCCGCGGATCTGGTCGGAGAGCGCCATCCACAGATCGTGGGCCAGGCACATCTCGCCCCCCTGGCAGTTGCTTCTGCCCCCGCAACGGGTGACATCCACGGACTCGTCAACCGCCCCGATGACATCCGCCACGCTGATCTGGGCAGCCGGGCGCGCCAGGCGATAACCGCCCCCCGGCCCGCGAATGCTGCTGACCAGTCCCTGCTTTCTCAGCGCGGCAAACAGCTGCTCAAGATAGGACAGCGACAGGTTCTGCCGGGAAGAGATCTGCGAGAGCGTGATCGGCGCATTTTCCTCGTGCAGCGCCAAATCGAGGATGGCCGTCACGGCGTAACGCCCCTTGGTGGTCAAACGCATCGGTCATTACCTCCGCGAGGACTGTCCCGCTCGGGAGACCTCGCAACTGGATTTCTCGGCGATCAGATCCTGGCCATCAATCCGGGAAGTGTCTGCGCGCGGGGCGGCAGAGCAGGAATCATCCACCAGGGGGCGCCTGCAGCCCCCGGTTTTTCCATGCCGGCCTGGCCGTTACATGCCCGGCTCGTGCTTCGCGATTCAATAGCTTGCGCCATGGCGCCACAGCCTACTATTCCCCAGTGGGGCATTCAAGAATCAAAACCTTCAGGTCCGCAGGTCATTCGTTGCGACCCGGCTCCGGCGGCCTGGATGTCCGTTCGGATGCGGAGGACGCGCCGGACTCGGTGCGACGCGACCGCTCGGCATCCTCCAGCTCGTCAAGCTCCAGATTGCAGCCGTCGAGCGTGGGCAGGTTCAAGTCGTCCACCGCGCCCCCGAGCCCGCGCACCGACTCACCGAGGATTTCGACCTTCTGATCGAGCACCTGAATGTGATCGAGCATGCAATCGATGGCCCGGGCCACCGGATCGGGCATGTCGCGGGCCACGCCATAGGCATCGAAACCCAGCCGCTGGGCCAGGCGGGCGCGGGCCGGATCGACCTTTTCCCGCTCTTCCCGGCGGGCCACCACGCGCCCCGGGATGCCCACCACGGTCGCCCCTTCGGGAACATCCTTGAGCACCACGGCATTGGAGCCGACCCGACTGCCATCCCCCAGGGTCACCGGCCCGAGCACCTTGGCGCCTGCACCGATGACCACGTTGTCGCCCAGCGTGGGGTGTCGCTTGCCGGACTTCCAGCTGGTGCCGCCAAGGGTCACGCCATGGTAAATCGTGCAGTCATCGCCGATTTCGGCCGTCTCGCCGATCACCACGCCCATGCCGTGGTCAATGAAGAACCGTCGCCCGATCCGTGCCCCGGGGTGAATCTCGATGCCGGTGGTCCAGCGCGAGAGGTTGGAGATCAGCCGGGCCACGAGACGCAGCCGATGACGCCACAGCCAGTGGGCGGCGCGGTGCCACCACAACGCGTGCAGGCCGGGGTAGGCCAGCACCACCTCCAGGCCATTGCGGGCAGCCGGGTCCCGGGCCATGATCGACTGCAGATCCTCTCTCATTCGCTTGAACACCGGAACGCTCTCCTGAAAGTGGGGGCCCTGGCCATCCGCATGCCCAGGGCCGGGTCACGCGGGGACGGCGCGGCACTGAGGGGCACGGGCGCAAGGCGCTAGTCATCCCGCGCGCCGGTCGACCCGCCTCGACACAGGGCCGACACGACACCGCGCAGGATATTGATCTCGTTTTCGGTCGGCTCGGCACGCAGATACAGCGCGCGCAGCTTCTGCATCAGGTGACGCGGATTCTGGGGGTCGAGAAAATCCGCCGACTCCAGCGCCACGCGCAACTGCTCAAGGTAGCCCTCCAGCTGCGCCACGGGCGCCGGCTGTGGCCCCTCCGGCAGGGCCATGCCGCCGCCGAGCGCCGCCATCCGAAGCTCGTAGGCGACCACCTGAATCGCCGCGGCAATGTTCAGGGAACCGTACTCGCTGCTGGCAGGAATGTGCAACAGGGCATGGCATCGATTCATTTCGGCATTGGTCAGCCCGCTGTGTTCCCGGCCGAACAGCAGGGAAACCGGGGTTTTCCGCGCGCGCGCGACCGACTCCAGCGCGGCGGCGCGGGCATCGAGCATCGGCATGGGCGCGGCCCGCAGCCGGGCGGTCGCTCCGACCACGAACCCGCTTTCCGCCAGGGCTTCGTCCAGGGAATCGACCACCCGGGCACTGCCCAGGAGGTCGTCCGCCCCGGATGCCATGGCGCGGTCGCGGCCGTCGGGGTCGGGAAAGCAGGCCGGGCGCACCAGCACCAGCCGTCCCAGCCCCATGGTCTTCATGGCGCGCGCGGCCGATCCGATGTTTCCCGGATGGCTGGTTTCCACCATCACGATGCGCAACCGGTCAGCCAGGGTCCCCATACCGTTCATTCATCATCTCTCCAATTGTGCACACGCCGGGCCGCGGCGGGCCGGTCCCGTTTCATCCCCCCGGCGGCCTGGGCTATAATCGGCGGTCATCATCGACCGGCGGGCCGCGCGTATCGTCGACTCGCTTAAGCGCCCGTCCGGCACTGGTCGGCACATCCGCCGCCAGTTCTCCTTTACTTCTTCTTTGACGGTCCGAACCATGCCCGTGACGCACCCCATGCTCAATACCGCCGTGCGGGCCGCACGCTCGGCGGGCAATCTCATTCTCCGCAACATCGACCGGGTTCAGGACCTGACGGTGGAGTCCAAGCGCCGCAACGATTTCGTGTCAGACGTGGACCGCCAGGCCGAAGCGACCATCATCGACACCATTCACAGGGCCTACCCGGACCACGCCATCCTGGCCGAGGAATCCGGCAGTTCCGGCACCCCGGAAGCGGAGTACACCTGGATCATCGATCCGCTGGACGGGACAACGAACTTCCTGCACGGCCTGCCGCATTTCGCCGTCTCGATCGCGCTGGCACGCGGCCACCGGCTCGAACAGGCGGTAATCTACAACCCGGTTGCCGAAGAGCTGTACACCGCCTCGCGCGGCGGGGGCGCCTTCCTGAACAATCGGCGCCTGCGGGTGACCGGCACCAGGGGCCTCGAGGGTGCCTTGCTTGGCACCGGGTTTCCGTTTAGACCGGAGCAGGACATCGACCTGTACCTGAAGACCTTCCGCGCCCTGCACGGACCGATCTCGGGAGTGCGCCGGGCCGGCTCCGCCGCCCTTGACATGGCCTATGTCGCCGCCGGCCGTCTGGACGGCTACTGGGAGTTCGACCTCAACGCCTGGGACATCGCGGCGGGCATTCTGCTGGTGCGCGAGGCCGGTGGCGTCGTGATCGACTTCGCCGGCGGCGAGAACTCCATGCAAAGCGGCAACGTGATTGCCGCCAACCCGAAGCTGACGCATGTCATGCTCAAGACCATCACGCCGGTTCTGCCGGACTCGGCTCGCCAGTAGCCCCGGGTCGGTCGCCCGGCGCGGCCGGGGCGGATATCCATGCGCGGGCCGCCGTGCCCGCGACGCGGTCCGTCAGGGCAGTCGGCGGCGCATGGGTTCGATGGAGGCGTCCTGCAATTGCCGCTCGACCGATGCCGCCTCGGTGCCACCGACCGGACCGATCACCACCCGATAGATCGCCCGCCCCTCGAGCTGCGCCTCTTCGATGCGCGAGGTAAAACCCTGCAGGGCAACTTCGGCCTTGCGCCGCTCGGCATCGGCACGACTGCGGAAGGCCCCAACCTGCAAAATGAAACGCGCCGCCTCGGCCGGCGCCTCCTCAGGCACCGGGGGCTCGCTGGCCGGCTCCCCGGCGGAGCGATCTTCCGCCGGCTCCTCGGGCGACGGTCTCGGGGCGGTTTCCTCCGGGAGCAGGTGGTAGAACTCGTAGCGCGGCGCGCTGACCGGCTCCTTCGGCTCGTCCTTGCGCACGTCGCGCGTCTCCTGGGCGGGCGACTCATCCGCGTCCGGCGGCTGGCCGCCCTGAGGCGGCGTGCGCAACAGCAGCACGACAAGCACCGCCACCAGCAGGGCGACCATCAGACCCAGCAGCACCCAGATGCCGAGCGGCACCGTGGACTCGCGGCGCCGGGCAGCCGGCTTTCTTGCGGCGGCCACGGGCTACATCTCCTCCGGGGCACCGACGCCCAGCAGCCTCAATCCGTTGGCCAGGACCTGGCGCGTCGCCGCCACCAGCGAAAGCCGGGCATTGCGCAAGCCTGCATCCTCGACCAGGAAGGCATGGGCGTTGTAGTAGGTGTGAAAATCGTTCGCCAGATCCCGCAGGAAGTGGATCAGCTGGTGCGGCTCGTGCGCCAGGGCTGCCCGCTCCACCAGCTCGGGATATTGCCCCAGGCGCTTGAGCAGATCCTGCTCATGGGTCTCGAGCAGGCGGTCGAAGTGCGCCGTTCCCTCTGCTCGGTCATGCGCCCAGCCCCGCTGCCTGAGCTGGCGGAACACGCTGCAAACGCGGGCATGGGCGTACTGGATGTAGTACAGCGGATTTTCGTTCGACTGGCTGCGGGCCAGGTCGAGGTCAAAGTCCAGGTGCTGTTCGGCACGACGCATCACGTAGAAGAACCGGGCCGCGTCGTTGCCGACTTCCTCCCGCAGCGCCCGCAGGGTGACAAAGCTGCCTGAACGGGTCGACATCTGCACCCGCTCGCCACCGCGGTAGAGGATGGCGAACTGGACCAGCAGGACGTCCAGGTGTTCCGGGTCGTGCCCAAGCGCCCGGAGCGCGGCCCGTACACGGGGAACATAACCATGGTGATCCGCCCCCCAGACATCGATGACCCGCTCGAAGCCGCGGTCAAACTTGTCCATGTGGTAGGCGATGTCCGAGGCGAAATAGGTGGTCTGGCCGTTGTCACGCTGAACCACCCGGTCCTTGTCGTCCCCGAAATCGGTCGATCGAAACCACAGCGCGCCGTCACGCTCGTAGACGTGCCCCAGTTCGCGCAGCCGTTCGATGGCCAGGTTGACCAGCCCCCGATCGGCCAGCGACTGCTCGGAGTACCATTCCTGGTAGTTGACCCCGAATCCCGACAGATCATCGCGGATATCATCGAGAATGGCATTCAACGCCAGCTCGAAGACGTAGCGGTACCGGTTGTCGCCCAGAATCTCCCGGGCCCGCCCGATCAGGGCGTCGATGTGCTCCTCCCGGTCGCCGCCCGCCGGCTCGTCCGGGGGCACGCCCTCGAAGACCAATGCCGCAGGGGCTGCATAATCCGCACCATGCTCGGCATGCAGGGTGCGGGCAATGTCCACGATGTACCCCTCGGAACGGTAGCCATTGACGGGAAAGGCAAACGACTCGCCGCACAACTCGAGGTAGCGCAGCCAGACACTGGTTGCCAGAATGTGCATCTGCCGGCCGGCATCGTTGACGTAGTATTCGCGATGCACCTCGAAGCCGACCGCCTCGAGCAGATCCGCGACCACCGCACCATAGGCCGCCCCGCGGCCATGGCCGACATGCAGCGGGCCGGTGGGATTGGCGGAGACAAACTCGACCTGCACCCGGCGGCCCGCCCCGATCGCACTGCGCCCCCAGCGGGCGCCGCTTTCAAGGATTCGGTCGATCAGCGCGAATCCGGCCGCCGGGTCCACGAAGAAGTTGACGAACCCCGGGCCGGCGATCTCTACCTTGCAGATGGCCGGGTCTTTCGGCAGCGCCTCAACCAGCAGCCGGGCGGCCTCGCGCGGGTTCAGGCCCATCGGCTTGGCCAGCTGGAGCGCAAGATTCGTGGCCAGATCACCGTGCGCGCGGTCTCGGGTCGGGGTCACGACAATCTTCGGGGCGGATTCCTCGGCCACCTGTCCGGAGGACTTCAGGGCGGCGAGCGCCGAGGCCAGCAAGGATTCGACATGTTCTTTCACGGGGTTTACCGGGGTCTTGGTGGGCGACAATTGCGCAGGGTCGCCCTCCCGACGGGGACGAACCGAGGCCGGGATTCTACCTCCGAGGGTGGCAGGGCGGCAAAGCCGCTGGCCGGCGCCGGGCACAATTCACCGCCCCGGCCCGGCAAAGACTGCTCGCCCGCGACCGGAATGCGGCACGGCAACCCGGGGCTCCGAGGGGGTTTTTTTATACAAGGCCTATACGCTTCCTGCTAATCTTGCGTCCCACGACTCCCAAGCAACACGGTAACCGCCCATGCACGAACACCCGTCAGAGGACGACTTCCCCGAACCGGCCGGCGAAGACCGGCAGCGGCTTGAAAGGCTTGAGCAGGCCTACCGGACCATTCTGGACGCCCTGGGCGAGGAGGCAGACCGCGAAGGACTGATCGACACGCCGAAACGGGCCGCCAAGGCGATGCTCTACCTGACGCACGGGTTGCACAAGCCGGTCGAGGCAGCGGTCGGAAATGCCCTGTTCGCTTCCGACAACGACGAGATGGTGGTCGTGCGCCGCATTGAGTTTTACAGTCTCTGCGAGCACCACCTGCTGCCGATCATCGGGCACGTCGACATCGGCTACATCCCGGACGGCAAGGTCATCGGCCTGTCCAAGCTGGCGCGGATTGTCGAACTCTACGCGCGGCGGCTGCAGATCCAGGAAAACATGACCCGGCAGATCGCCGACACGATCGCCGAGGCCACCGGCGCGCGCGGGGTGGCCGTGCAGGTCCGCGCCGCCCACATGTGCATGAGCATGCGCGGCGTGGAGAAGCACGAGGCCGAGACGATTACCTCGATGATGCTCGGCGCCTTCCGCGACTGCCCGGCCACCCGCAACGAGTTCCTGCAGCTGATCAGCCACCGCCCATGAACGCGCAGGCGCCGAGAATCCTGATCACCGGAGTCGGCCGGCGCATCGGTGCCCACCTCGCCAGCCACTGCCTCGACCGGGGCTGGCAGGTGACCGGCAGCTGCCGGGACCGGAGCACGCCCACGGTACGCGCGCTGGTCGAACGCGGCATGACGGCGATCGAGTGCGAACTCACCGACCCTGCCTCGGTGGCCGCGATGGCGGACCGGGTCCGGGCAGACGGACGACTCCACGCCTTGGTGCACAATGCCTCCGTCTGGCATCGCGATGCGCAGGTTGCGGAATCACCCAGGCTGGCCGAGGAACTGTTCGCGGTGCACGTGCGCACGCCCTGGGCGCTCAGCGAGGCGCTGGCACCGCTGCTGGACGACCCGGATCACCCCGGCAACATCGTGTTCATCACGGACGCGAACATTGCGCACGGCAAGCCGGAGCACATGCTGTACCTGGCCACCAAGGCCGGCGCCGAATCGCTGGTGCGCTCCATGGCGCGCCGGTACGCACCGGGCATCCGTGTCAACGGCATTGCACCTGGCCTGATCCTGTTTCATCCCGAAGATGACGAGCAGTACCGGCAGCGCCGGCTGGCCAAGCGGCTCCTGCCCTTCGAGCCCGGTCCGTCGGTGATCGCCCAGTCGCTGGACTACCTGCTCGACTGCCCCTACCTGACCGGAACCGTCCTGCGCGTCGACGGCGGCAAGCTCTGACGTCCGCCGGTCACGCGGCGGCGGACCGGGCGATCGGGCCGCCAGCACGCTTGGGCCGCCCCCCCGCCCCCCGTTATCATGCCCAATCGCTCGCAACGTGGAACCCGGCATGATCCAGGTCGTCACCGCCATCCGCTCCCTGCTGCTCGGCATGGGCATCCTGCTGGCCGGTTCCGGCCTGCTCGGCACCCTCCTGGGCCTGCGGGCCGGCGAGGAAGGCTTTCCGCAGTGGGTCACGGGCATCGTGATGTCCGCCTTCTTTGTCGGCTACATCATCGGCTCCTGGCTGTGCCCGAAGATCATTCACCGGGTCGGGCACATCCGCACCTTTGCGGTCATGGCGACGATATCAAGCGTGGTGGCCCTGCTGCACGGGATGGTGGTCGACCCCTACGCCTGGTGGTGGTTGCGGGTCCTCAACGGCATCAGCCTGCTCGGGCTGTACATGGTGATCGAAAGCTGGCTCAACGAGACAGTGACCGACCAGCGCGGCCAGATCTTCGGCATCTACATGACCATCAGCCTGCTGGCCCTGGGTGCAGGCCAGTTCCTGATCCTGCTTTACGGGCCCATGGACCTGGCCTCATTCGCGCTGGTGGCCATTTTGTTCTCGCTGGGCTTGCTGCCGGTGGCGCTGACCCGCAGGCCGCAGCCGCAACCGATCGCCACCGGCGCCCTGTCCTTGGTGACGCTCTACCGCAAGGCGCCCACCGGGGTGGCGGGTGCCCTGCTGTCGGGCGTGGTCACCGGGGCCTTCTGGGGAATGGGGGCGGTCTACGCGCACGACCTCGCGCTCAGTCCCCAGATGGTGGCGACCTTCATTGCGCTGACGATCCTGGGCGGTGCCCTGCTGCAGTGGCCGCTGGGCAAGCTGTCGGACAACCGTGACCGCCGGATCGTGATGTCCGGCATCTCGCTGGCCGGCGCCCTCTGCGCCATTGCACTGCTGGCCGTGCAGCCGGCGGCAGACACCCTGCTGCTGATCGTGGCACTGCTCTATGGCGGGTTTTCCTTCTCGCTCTACGCGATCAGCGTCGCACAGACCCATGACCGCCTGGGGCAGGGCCAGGTGCTCGAAGGCACACGGGCGCTGCTGCTGCTCAACGGCATTGGAGCGGCGTTGGGGCCGCTGCTCGCCGGAGGGCTGATGCAGTGGCTCGGCAGCGCCCGCGGCTTTCCTCTGGCACTGCTCATGACCCTGATGGCGCTGGCGACGTTCGTGCACTGGCGGATGCAGGTGGACAAGCCGGTCCCGGAAACCGAGCGGGGCGAATTCGTGCCGGTCACCCGCACCTCGGCGGTCGCCGCCGAACTCGATCCGCGCACGCCGGACCCGGACTGACACCCAACCGGCCGGTGCTCAGCGAGCCGCCAGGCGTCGGCGCAGCAGGCGCATCAACGATCCGAGCAACGGCACGCGCTCGTACAGCTGGCCGGCCGGGTCCCAGTCATCCACGTGATCGACTACCCGCCCGCGGTCATCAAACCGGAGGGTCGTGCACCCCTCGACTGCCAGCGGGTTCCTGCCCCTGGTAGCACAGCGCATCCGCCAGCGGATCATGGCCACGGGCTGGCCATCGTGCTCGCCGGAGAGGGCCAGGAGAATCTCGAACCGCATGCCGGGACACTGCTCGAGCCCGTGGGCGAAGAGATGGCGGATGGCTGCCAGCCCGCGCAAGTCGTTGAAGGGATCGCGAAAGCGGGCATCCTCCGCATAGATCGTCCCGAACCCGTCCAGCGAATCGGGGCCAAACTGCTCGAAGAAGGCACAGTAGCGTTCCAGCGGCGTCATTCGCGCAGCATCCGTCTTGCGAGCGGAAACCACAGCGCGTAGGGCAGCCGGGTGATTCGACGCATGAACCAGGTGAACAGCCGGGGCGTTCGAATCTCGAACCCGGGCCGGTCCAGGGCGCGGACGATCGCCGCCGCCGCCTCGGCCGGCTCGATCAGCCCGGGCATCTCGAAATCGTTCTGTGCCGTCAGCGCCGTGCGCACGAATCCGGGATTGACGATCCGCAGGCGCACCCCGCCGCGGGCGAACTCCGGCGCGAGCGACTCGGTCATGTTGATCAGCGCCGCCTTGCTTGCACCGTAGGGCGCGGCATACGGCAGGCCCCGATAGCCGGCCACGCTGCCCATCACCAGAATCTGGCCCCGCCCGCGAGTCAGCATCGGCACGCGCAGGGCATCGAGCCCGTGCACCACGCCCTGGAAATTCACCATCATCAGCCGGGCGAAGGCCTCGGGATCAAAGTCGGCCAGCTCCATGGGGCGGTAGTCACCGGCGTTGAGCACCGCGACGCCGACCGGACCCCATTCCCGCTCGATGTGCGCCACGGCGGCCCGCATGCTTGCCAGGTCGGTCACGTCGACCGGCAGGGGCAGGACCTGCCCGGGACTGTCCGCCGCGCGCGCCTCGAGCCGCTCTGCACGCCGCGCGGAGATCACCACGCGATGCCCGCGCTCGACCAGCCGATCCACCAGCGCGGCGCCGATGCCGCTGCTGGCGCCCACCACCCAGGTCACCTGCTCACCCTGCATCAGCCTGCCCTCCCGTTTGCCCCGGCAGCCACGCACGGCCGCCAATCATTGCGCCACATCCGCATTGCGGGCGCAGCCGGCAGCCCCCTGGACGGCGCGGTGGCGGCATCCAGCCCGGCATGCCCCGCAGCCTGTGACCCGGCGGGGTGGTCCGGGTGAACCGGCGCGCAATTTTCGATACAATACTTGTACCACATGCTACACTCAAGTCCACCCAACGAGATGAACCAGTGACCGGCCCCATGTCCATCGACTCCAAGCAGCCAGAACACGACGGACTGTACCCGATCCGCGCGGTCGCGCAGATGACCGGGATCAACCCGATCACGCTGCGCGCCTGGGAGCGGCGCTACGGGCTGATTCGTCCCCTGCGCACCGACTCGGGGCACCGCCTGTACAGCCAGCGGGACGTGGATCGGATTCGCCGGATCCTGGAGCTGAGCGAGCAGGGCGTGGCACTCGCCCAGGTGAGCCGGGTGCTGGAAAGCGAACAGGGTTCGCAGCCCGGGGCTGCGCCCGGCCCGGCCGGCACCGGGGCACGCGCGGTCCGGGAACAGGAAACCCTCGGGCAGATCCTGGATGACGCGCTGGAAGAGATCAGCGAGATCCGGCTGCAGGCATTTCTGGATGAGGCGCTGCGCTGGCTGCCACCGGTCCGGGTGCTCCAGCAATGGTTGCTGCCTGCCTGCCGGAAGCTGGGCGAACAAAGGCAGCAGGATGCCGAGGCCGCCCTGCGCCACCTGTGGCTGATTGAGCGCACCCGGCAGCTTGTCCAGGGCGTGCTGAGCCACCGGGCCGGGACCGAGGCTCCGGTGCTGGTTGCCACCGTGGCGCCGGAGCATGACCGTCTGCCCGCCCTGTCGCTCGCCACCGAGCTGCTGGGCCGGGGTGCAGGCTGCCGGCTGCTGGAAACACCCACCGGGATCGACGTGATCCTGCAGGCACACCACCGCTGGCGGTGCCGGGCGGTGGTGCTCTGTGCCGAGGCGGGGCTCCCGGTTTCCGTGACCGGCCCCCATCACGAGGCGCTGAGCGGCCTGGGCAGCGGACTGTTCGTGCTGTCCGGCGCGTTCGATGGCGCGCTTTGGCCTGCCAATGCGCGCGTTCTGGAGCCGGATTCGACCACCATGCTGGACAAGGTACTCGCCACCCATTGAGCCGCTTTGCCCGCGGCAGTCCGTTCATCGCGGCCGCGCAGGTTGGGCACGCCGGTTCAACAGCCATCCGGTTTTCGGCTAAACTGCCTGGTATCCGTAATGTCCTGGCCGCAGGGGCGCCGGCGCGTACGGTTCGCGTCCCGCTCCGATGGCCCGGCAAACTCCCTGCGCCGGAAACCAACGATGCTCAAACCCGAGTTGCTGCTCAAGGTCGTCAACGCATCCAACGACGGCATGGTCATTGCCGAACAGGAAGGCGACGACAACATCCTGATCTACGTGAATGCGGCATTCGAACGACTCTCTGGATATGACCGGGACGAAATCCTCTACCAGGATTGCCGCTTTCTGCAGGCCGATGACCGTGACCAGCCCGGGCTGGGGCAGATCCGGCAGGCGATCGCGGCGGGCAAACCGGTCCGCGCGGTGCTGAGAAACTACCGCAAGGACGGCAGTCTGTTCTGGAACGAGTTGTCCATCACGCCGGTATTCAATGAAGAGGACAACCTCACCTACTTCATCGGCATCCAGAAGGACGTGTCCGAGAACGTCGCGCTGCGCGAGGAGGTCGAGGCCCTGCGCAAGCGCGTCGCCCAGCTCGAGGCCCGGCTGGCCGGCGAAGAGCCGGCCGGCTGACGCCGGCGCACCGGGCGGTCGATCAGAACTCCATCTGGCCGGGGCGCCGGGGACGGTGCACTCCCTCGTCCGGCTGCGCGGACGGCAGCGGCTCCTCGTTTCCAGACCCCGGCGATCCGGCCGAACCGGAAACTTCCCCGAACACGGACTGGTATGCGGCGTACACCGCGGCGACCATCACCGGGACAAACAGGATCAGCCCCAGGCCCATCGGCATCATCGCCAGCATCCCCAGGCCCGCGCTCACCAGCCCGAAGACCAGAAACGCGCCCAGATTGGCCGCAATGGCAGCCAGGCTTTGCCTGAGCGCGGCCAGCGCCGGTTGGCCGCCCAGCGCCGCCAGCGGCACGGCAAAGGTCATGGCGGCCATCCACAGGGCCCAGCCGGCAAACAGCAGCAACCACGCCCAGGGGGACACCCCGGCGATCATCGCCTTCAGCTGCTCCTGATCGATTTCCTGCAAGATCGCCGGGTCCTCGGGCAACGACATCGTCGTGACCAGCAGCACCGCCAGGAAAAAGTTGACCAGCAGGCTCAAGCCTCCAAGCGACAGCAACGGCCCGCGGCGCGCAGGTTCCGTCAGACCGTCGAACAGCAGCGAAAGGGGCACACCCTGCTCACGAGCCAGCGGGTCGACGGCCACATCCCGACGCACCTGAGCGATGCGGTCGACCAGAAGGTACAGGCCGCCCACGAG
Organism: Halothiobacillaceae bacterium; assembly: GCA_046541195.1. Classification (GTDB taxonomy): domain Bacteria; phylum Pseudomonadota; class Gammaproteobacteria; order Halothiobacillales; family Halothiobacillaceae; genus JBKHDT01. The sequence goes on from JBKHDT010000007.1 coordinate 44,880, forward strand.
GGCCGGAGTCACGACCATCGAGATCAGCGAACCGATGAACGGCACCAGAGACAAGGCAAGCTGCACCAGGATCATCACGATCAGGGCGAGCAGCAGCGCCCCCGGCCGGCTGGCAAACAACCGCCAGCCCTCGACGATCCATTGCCAGCCCGCACCCGCGGACACCTTGCGATAATTCATCCTGCACCTGTCCTTGAGCCGGAACGACATGCCCGGCACCCCTGTGAATTTCAAGCCGCCCGCCGGGTCGGGGCAGGCCTCTGATCAGGCCCAAAGCATACCAGCGACGCCGCCGGGAGGGGACTGGCCGCGCGTTCCGACCCCGGAAAGCGCCTTGAATCCCACGCAGATCACCGGGAATGCCGCATCTGGGCCAGAGACGGGGCTTGACCTGCGATGACCAACAGGGTTTGATCCGGGCTCGAAGAATTCACCGAAACCCGGGCTTGCCGGTGTCACGGGAACCGTCTCAGGACCCGGTCACCGGGCATCCGCACCAGGTCGCCTGAGCGGTCGCAGGCAGGACGGCAGGGGATACGGCCGTCCCTCGGGAATTCCTCGTGACACCGATACCCTGCGTGCCCGTCGCAGGACTTGATGGCACCAGGCGCCTCGCCCGCGAGGCGCGCCGGGCCGAAACGGAGGATGCACCAAGAATGCGCAACGCACTGATTTTCGACGTCGACGGCACACTCGCCGACACCGAGCGGGACGGTCACCGGATCGCCTTCAACCGGGCCTTTGCCGAGGCCGGGCTTGACTGGAACTGGGACATCCATACCTATGGCCGGCTGCTCGCCGTCACCGGCGGCAAGGAGCGCATCCGCCATTTCATCGAAACCGACGATCCGCCGCTGCCGGCCACCAGCGACCTGGCCGACTGGATTGCCGGCATGCACCGGGCCAAGACCCGCCACTACGTGGCCATGATGCAGGAAGGCCGGATTCCCCTGCGCCCCGGCGTCGCCCGGTTGATCCACGCGGCGCGCGACGCCGGCATGACCCTGGCGATTGCCACGACCACCACGCCCGAGAATGTCGAAGCGCTTCTTTGCGCGACGCTCGGCGCCGAGTCGCCCGGCTGGTTTTCCTGCATCGCGGCCGGCGACATCGTTCCGGCCAAGAAGCCCGCGCCGGACATCTACGATTACGTGCTTGCGCAACTGGACATTCCCTCGGACGAGGCGCTGGCGCTCGAGGATTCGCGCAATGGCCTGCGTTCGGCTCGCGGTGCCGAACTCGACACGCTGATCACCGTCAATGACTATACCCGGGAAGAGGATTTTGGCGGGGCGCTGGCGGTACTCGACCACCTGGGCGAACCGGACGCGCACTGCACGACGTTGCAGGGGATCGCGCCGCCGGAAGGCTACGTGACCCTGAACTACCTGCGCCAGCTTTAGAGCACGCGCGGGCGCCGGACGTTCGCAAGACCGGCATGACCGTTGCGGTTTGCTACACTGGACAATCGATCCGGCATGTCCCCGGACGCGCACCAGGCATCACGGGTCCATTTCTTTTCAGCCGACGGAAAATCACTTCATGACCACGACCGCCGACTTCGACTACGACAACTTCGTGGACCAGCTCGAGGAGGTCATCTACTGGCACCAGGCCTGGCACATGCGTCTTGTGGGCGCGCTGCTTTTCGGGCGGCCCTTCGTCGATGTGGATCACCACCAGTGTCACTTCGGAAGGTTCCTGGACACCACGGACACCCCCCCGGGCCGGGATGACCAGATCAACCAGATCGGACAGCTGCATGCACGCATGCACGAGCTGGCGGAGGAGATGCTCATCGAGATGCGCGAGAATCGGCGCGTCGACGAAGAACAGTTCGACGAGTTCATGGAGTCGCAGAGCCTGTTTTTCACGGTCACCGGAGGCCTGCTGCGCTCGGCGATCGAGGACCGGATGCGGGCGGCCGACTGACGACCACGCACCCGGCCGGTTCGGGGCCGCCCGCCGGCCTTGATCCGCCATCCGCTACAGCCAGACCTCCATCGGGGCGTAATTCACCAGCGCCCGCAGGATGTCACTTCGGGTGACGACCCCGACCAGCCGGTCGGTTTCGTCCACCAGCGGCATCCCGTGAACGCCCTGTTCAAGCAGCACCCGCGCCAGCTCGCGCACGTTGGTGTCCGGCCGGGCCGCGATGACCCGCTCCCGCCCGATGTCCACCGCCCGCAGGCGGCGCGGCTCGCGCAGCCTGAGCGCAACCAGGTATTCCGCCTTTTCCATGTCCCCCCGGGTGACGATGCCGGCCAGCCGACCATCATGGCGGACCAGCGGCGCCATCCCGACGGGGTGCTGGACAAAGAACTCCCGGGTCTGCTCGAAACTGGCATCCCGGTCAAGCCGCTGCACCGGCTCGGACATGATCTGCCGGGCCGTGCGCACCGGCCCGGGTTCCCGCAACGCCCGCCCGGAGGTCTCCTCATACGCCGCGGCGCCCCCGGCCTTGGTGCCCCGCGGTCGCGGAGGCTTCTCGAAGGCGGACGGTTGACGATCGTTGTGCACCCGCGCGACGGCATCCCCGGCCTCCGGCTCATGCAACAGCCCCTTCTCGAAGGCCTCGGTCAGCGGAACACGGTCGGCGACCCCGTGCCCGAATACGATGAAACTCATGCTTGCAAAGCCTCTTTGCGCTTTCGTCCCCAGCCTGCCAGTGCGTCCAGCAACGGCATCTGATCCGCCCCGGCAGTCTCCCTTGCCCGTGCCAGTGCCCGTTCGAAGCCGCTGAAATCCAGCACGCCGGGGACGTGACTCGGCTGCCCGCTGACACCCAGGCGTCGCCGACAGTATGCCCGATAGGCCTCAACCACCCGGTCACCCGCGCGATCCGGCACGTTGCGTGCAAGATATCGTGCCACCAGGGGCTCCAGACGTGAATCAGCAAAACGGCATGCCGGGATATCGGCCGGCGAGCCGGGATCCTGAAGCACCGTCAGGACTGCCGAGCGCACCGCGTCCAGCCGGGCCCGGTCCCCGTCGTCCACAAACCCCTCGTACAGCGCGGCTTCAGGCTCGGGGGCCGCCGGCATCACCGCCATGGACCGGATGACCGCCTGCACCCGAGACACGAATGCCTCGTGGTGCCTGCGGCACCAGCGCAGGTGGCGGCCGACCCGGTCCGGGTCCAGAGCCATCCGTTCGGCCACGCCGGGTTCCTTGAGCACCGACGAGGCCACCAGGACCGGGGCGCGGTTGAGATGAACGTTCTTGATCGCGGGGCGCAATGCGCCCGCAGGCAGGTCTGCCGCGGGCGTTACCAGCCAGCGGGCCAGGTCTTCGGGTTCCTGCGCCATCAGCGCCTCGGGGTCATGACGCAGGTCCCAGCAGGCCACCTGGTTGTTCACCGGCTGGACCGGCAAGGGCAGGACCAGCGAGGCGGCGCCCTGCATTGCAGGAAAACGCCCGGACACATGCAGAACCGGTGCCATTTCGCGGTGGTCAAGCATGCGCCGGACGACCTGCTTGGATCTCAGCGAGAGCAGATAGTCGAACAGGGCGGGCTGGGCGGCACGCAAGCGCCGTGCAAGCGACAGCGTCGCCTGCACATCCGCCAGCGCATCGTGGGCATCATCGTGCGCCAGGCCATTGGCCGCGGTCAGGTCTTCGAGCCGGAACGAGGGCGTGCCGTCCGGGTGGTCGGGCCACTGGAGCCCCCCGGGTCGCAGCAGGCGGGCGCAGCGCAGGGCGTCAAGCAGATCCCAGCGGGTATTGCCGTCCCGCCACTCGTGCGCGTAGGGATCGAAGAGGTTGCGCCAGAACAGGTGACGGGTCACCTCGGCGTCAAAGTGCATGCTGTTGAAGCCCACGGTACAGGTTCCCGGCACGGCAAACCGCTGGGCGATCCGCGCCGCGAACAGAGCCTCGGGCAGGGCGGTGTCCGAAGCCGGCAGCACCCCGGTCACCAGCACCGCCTCAGGGTGCGGAAGCACGTCTTCAGGCAGGCGCATTCGGAACATGTCCGGCTCGTCCAGAGGTTCGAGGTGATCGTTGGTCCGCAAGCCGGCGAACTGCAGCGGGCGATCCAGTCGCGTGTCGATGCCCGTGGTTTCAAAGTCGTACCAGTAAAAACTCACCGCATCAACGCTCCCGGGGCTCCACGGAGGACATCACCCGCGCCAGGGGCTCCACCGGCTCGTCCAGTCGCCAGGCGAAGATCGGCATGGCCGAGAGCACGGCCCGCAGATAACGCCGCGTCTCGGTGAACGGCACCGTCTCGATCCAGATGTCAGCCGGCAGGGCCCGTGCCGGCAGCCACTGGCGCACCCGGCCCTGACCGGCGTTGTAGGCAGCCGTGGCAAGCACCTGGTGATCGCCGAAAAGATCGGACAGATACCCAAGATAATAGGCGCCCAGCGACAGGTTGGTGTCGATATCGGTCAGGTCACCCAGCGCGACCGGGCTGCGGCGCCGCTGCCCAAGCCATTCGGCCGTGGCCGGCATCAGCTGCATCAGCCCCTGGGCGCCGGCGGATGAACCCACATCATGCATGAACAGGCTCTCCCGGCGCATGACGGCATAGATCCAGGTGGCCGAGACGTTTTCCCGGTCGGCAAGCAGCTCGACCCGGTCGCGCCAGGGAAGCGGGTAGCGCAGGTCGAGTCGCTCATGCCCGCCGACACGCTTGAATCGTCCGACGGCCACCGCCGCCCGGTCATGCCAGGCCCAGTCGTCGGCCAGCTCGGCGGCGAGCTCCAGTTCCTCGGCCGACAGGCGCCCCAGGCAGTGATTCCACTGCAGGCGGGCCTGGCGCAACATGCCAAGCGCCAGAAATTCGCGAGCCATCCGGATCCCGGGGCGTCCGGCCAGCGCGGCCCGCTGGGCAGACGAGAACCGCGCGCCCGGGTGATCGAGTGCATAGCGCTGACCCAGCCGGTCCGCGGACAGCATGCCGTAATAGTCCGGGACCGCCGCCAGGTCCCGCCAGATCGCCTCGGCCCGATCGTCCGCGCCCGTCTCGGCCAATGCCCGGGCCTGCCAGTACCGCCACTGCGTCTCGGCCTGCTCGGCCGGCTCAAGGCGCTCGAAGGCAGCCAGAACCGCCGCCCAGTCTAGGGCACGCAGCGCGGCCCGCACACGCCAGGCCCGAACGCTCTCGTCCGAATACTCGTCCGGGACCCGGACCAGCCAGGCCAGGGCGTCGGACCGATGCCGCCAGGCCGCGCGCAGGCCGATTTCGCGGCGAATCTGCGCGCGCTCGCCGGCTGTCAGTCCCCAGTCATCGGGCAGACGTTCGGCAAGGGCCATGACCGGATCAAGCCGGTCCCGGGCGGCCCAGCGAAATGCCGCCACGCGAATTTCGTTGCCCGCCACCGCGGACGGTCGTCCCGCCTCGAGCTGGGCGGAAAGGTAGGCCAGCGGCTCGGACCGGGCGCGCTCCAGCTCTCCCAGGTAATCGCGCAGCGACTCGGACTGGTCACGGGCCAGATAACGGGCCAGACCGGGGTTGTTCTGCTCCATGGCCAGCCGAATGCGGGTTCGCCGAAGATCCTCGTCGACCCACTGACGTGTGTAGAGCACGTCGAACACCGGGTCGCAGGCCTCCGGCCGGCTCGTTCCACTCAACCATTTTTCGCGTGCCAGGCTGAGCCACTGGCCGGACGGTTGATCCAGGCGATATTCCGCGTGCAGCCGGTGACAGCCCAGGGTGACCTCGTCGTCGACTTCCGGACGGTGCACGCCCAGAAACTCGGGCCAGCGCTCCTGATCGGCCAGGCGGTGCAACAGCGACGCGCGCAGGTTGCCGGCAAGGTAGAAATGCGGCCAGTCGGCCTCGAAGGCCAGCACCTGCTCGACCGGCAGTTCGTCCAGCCGCTCCCTGAGCAACCGGTATTCGAGGTAGGGGCGCAGCGGGTAGTCGTCCAGCGACTGCAGCCGTGCAAGCGCCTGGTCCGGGTTTCCCGCAGACAGGGCATCCAGCGCCTCGCGAAACAGCTCGCGCTCACTCTGCGCAGCCACAGCCTGCGTGCCCAGCAGCAACGCCCCCAGGATGGTCATCACGATTCGTCTCATCCTAACCTCCGACCACCGTCACCTTTTCGCGGTTGACCTGACCTGACGATTCCGCATTATCGCGTCATGGAGCAAGATAGCAGAAACGGCGACGCGACAATCGCCCCGCCCGTCAGGCCGTATCGCGGCCGCTTCGCCCCCACGCCGAGCGGGCCGCTGCACCTCGGTTCGCTGGTCGCCGCGCTGGGCAGCTTTCTGGATGCCCGCGCGCACGGCGGAGCCTGGCTGCTGCGCATCGAGGATCTCGATCGTCCGCGCACGGTCCCCGGCGCCATCGAATCCATTCAGCGCACCTTGCGGGCACACGGCCTGGACTGGGATGAAGAGGTCGTCCTGCAGGCCGAGCGGCATCCGGCCCATGCGCTGGCGCTGGCGCGTCTTGAACAGGCCGGCCGGCTCTACCGCTGCCGCTGCCGCCGGCGCATGCTGGCCGGGCTGCCCCGGCACGGAGCCGCCGGCCCGGTCTATCCTGGCACCTGTCGGGGCAAAGACATCCCGGACGACGAGCGTCATGCCCTGCGTTTCGTGGTCGGCCAGGAACCGCTGCTGCTCGACGACCGCCGACTGGGCAGAAGCCGGATTGCCCCGTCCAGCGAGCTGGGCGACTTCATCGTGCGGCGCAGCGACGGGTTGTTCGCCTACCACCTCGCCACGGTGGTCGACGATCATGACGCCGGAGTGACCGACATCGTCCGGGGCGAAGACCTGCACCCGGCCACCGCGGCGCAAAGGCGGCTCCAGGACGCGCTCGGCCTGCGGGTGCCCCGGTATCTGCACCTGCCGCTGGCCAGGGACGCAGAGGGGCGCAAGCTGTCCAAGCAGAACGGTGCCGAGGCGCTGGAGGACCAGCGGGTCGTGGAGAATCTTGAACGCGCGGCCGTCGTGCTCGGCTTGCCGGCACTGGGCACGGGCAGCGTGGCGGACCGGCTGTCCGCCTGGACCGGTGCCTGGGCTGATGCCTATGCGCCGCCGGGCGAGGAGCCCGCGAAGTGACCCGTCAGGTTCATGCGTGGCCGGGCGCCTCGGCGCAGAGCGTGGCATGCAAGGCGCTGGAGTCTTCTTCCGAGCGGCCCAGTTCCTGCGCGAGTTCGACGATGTGCTGCAACCCGACCAGCTGGTGGGTGTCCAGGTGATGCCGGACGGCAGAACGGGTAAACGCCCGCAGGTCCAGCAGCAGCTCGGCAATGTCGGGGCCGCCGTCGCGGTCATGGCGGGCCGCCAGCATCCGGGGTGCCTGGCGGTCGAACTGCAGTGCATGGACGGGCGTGCAGGCAAGCAGCGCCAGGAACCGGTCCGGATCGACTCCCTCGCGTACCACCAGGCCCAGACTCATGGCCAGGGCGCCGGTCATGGTCGCGCCGAGCTGGGCAAGCGCCAGCCGGACCGTGGCCACCTGGCCCACCGGCCCCAGGTACTCGGGCCGGCCGAGCGCCGAGAGAATGCCAATCTCGCTGTGGTAGTCTTCCTCGCGCCCACCGACCAGCAGCCGTTCACCGGCGATCGTCTCCTGCAGGGCGACCTCCAGATACCGGCCACCGGCGGTGGTGACCTGGCCGGCAAGGGCACGGACCTCCTGAGGTGCGTGACGGCCGGCGTCGATCAGGTGGCGACCGGCGAGCAACCGCGTCACGGAGTCCTGTGTCAGCCAGTCCTCGGTCTCGCCGGCCAGCTCGGAGGCCAGCACGACCCGGCCGGCGGGTCGGATCGCCTCCTCGATGGACCCGGGTGCCCCGGATGGCGCTTCGGCCCCGGCCGGAGCAAAGACAATCGGCTCGTGGCCGGCTGCACGCATCCGGTGGGCAATGCGATCGGCAGTGCGACCGGTCCCGATCAGGGCGATGGTCATGAATGCGATCCTCTCGGCCTGCATGCAGGCCCGATGATTGAACGAGGCAGGCAAGGTTGCCCTGCCATCGAGCGTAGCAGACGCCTTCGGAGATGACACAACAATGACAGACTGGAAGGCCTTCCTGAATCCGGGCCGGCGCCGGCCCAGCCAGGCACCACCGCCGGCGCTGTTTCCCAGCGGCGAGACGCGCACCCAGATCGAGCGCGACTACGACCGGGTGCTCTTCTCGACGCCCGTTCGGCGGATGGCGGACAAGACCCAGGTCTTTCCGCTTGAGCGAAACGACATGGTCCGCACCCGGCTGACGCACTCGCACGAGGTCGCCAATCTCGCACGATCGGTGGGTATCGACCTGGCCTTCAACCACGGGCTCGGCGGGGAGCTCGACAGCGCCCGGCGCGACATTCCCGCGCTTTTGGCCACCATCGGGCTGGCGCACGACCTGGGCAACCCGCCATTCGGCCACCAGGGCGAGGACGCGATCGCACGCTGGTTTGCCACCCACCGGCAGGCGGTACTGGATTCGGAGCCGGCCCTGACCCCGGCGATGAAACAGGATTTCCTGCGCTTTGAAGGCAACGCCCAGACGTTGCGTCTGCTGACCAAGCTGCAGCTGATCAACGATGACTACGGCCTGAATCTGACCTTCGCAACCCTGGCGGCGCTGATGAAGTACCCGGTCGCCTCGGATCAGGTGAGCCGGACCAGCGTGAGCAGCCGCAAGCACGGCTACTTCCAGAGTGAGCGGCATATCGTGGAGGAGGTCCGCGAAGCCACCGGCCTTGCGCCGGGGCAGCGCCATCCCCTGACCTTCATCATGGAAGCCTGCGACGACATTGCCTACTCGGTGCTGGACGCCGAGGACGCGGTCAAGAAGCGTCTGGTGTCCTTCTCCGACATCGTGGCCTTCCTGCGCCACGCGGCCCCGGACGACCCGATGGTGGACTCGGTCTGCAACCAGGCGAGCGCGGAGCACAAGCAGTATCGGCAGGAACAGCTTTCGCCCGCCGAGCTCAACGACATTTCCATGCAGACATTCCGGATCCGGGCGATCAGCGCGCTGATGCAGGCGGTGGCACAGACCTGGCTGCAGAACCGGGAGGCCATCGAGTCCGGCCGGTTCGACCGCGAACTGATCGCCAGCTCCCGGGCGGCAGCCCTGCTTGATGCGCTCAAGCAGTTCAACTGGCGCCACGCCTACCGCCACAAGAGCGTCCTGCGGGTCGAGCTGACCGGCTTTCAGGTCATCCACGGGCTGATGGATGCCTTCTGGTATGCCATCACCGACCGCGTCGACCCGGACAATCCCGGCTCGCCCAGGCGATCGCCGCTGTCGAGCTACATCTACGGGCTGATTTCGGAAAACTACCGGCGGGTGTTCGAGTCGCCGGGCAACAACCTCCCTCTGCGCTACCGGGAAGCCCAGTTGCTGACCGACATGCTCGCCGGCATGACCGACTCCTACGCGGTCAGCCTCTGGGAGGAGATACGCCGATTCCAGCCGGAATATCCCGTCCCGTCATCCCAGGAGGATCGGACAACATGAGCGAAGATCGCCCCGGTCAGAGCCATTTTTTTGCCTACATGTCCCGGATGAAATACATCCACCGCTGGGGGCTGATGCGCAACACGCGTGACGAGAACGTCCAGGAACACAGCCTGCAGGTTGCCATGATCGCCCATGGACTGGCCGTCATCGGAAACCGCCTGTTCAACGAGCGCAATGATCCGGGGACCATCGTGCTGGTGGCGCTCTACCACGACGCCAGCGAAATCATCACCGGTGATCTGCCCACGCCAATCAAGTACTTCGACCCATCGATCACACACGCCTACAAGGCGCTGGAAAAACAGGCCGAGCGCAAGCTCAGCGGCCTGCTGCCCGAACCGCTGAGGGAAGACTTCGCCCGCGTGATGGAAACGCACCGGGTCGACCCGCAGATCCTGCGAATCGTCAAGGCGGCCGACTCGCTTGCCGGCTATCTCAAGTGTGTGGAAGAAGAATCCGCCGGCAACGGCGAATTTCGCCGGGCGCGGGAATACCTGGCCGGAAAGCTCGACGGGATGGAAGCCACCTTGCCGGCCGTGCGCTATTTTCGGGAACACTTCATCGAGAGCTTCTCGCTGACCCTCGACGACTTGAGCCACCAGTGACGCACCGGCCCCCAGGCCTGGCGTCCGGCGCAGCAGCAGGAAGCGCCGATGCGGTCATCGCCTCCGGCGCGGGGTCCGGGTGTCCCGTCATGGTCAATCCGTAACCGGGCACAGGCCGGGCCCCAGGGCGAAACCGGCGGGCGAAACCGGCGGACGAAACTCCGCGCCGGGTTCAGCCAGGACCGGGGCGGACCCACCATGCGCGGCCCCTGCGCAAAAGGCCCGCCGAAGCGGGCCGGGACGATATCCACGCAGGTCATCACGCGCCGCGACGGCGCGCAGGTCCGGAGCGGGTCATCAGGCCCGCCGGATTTCCTCGAGCAGGTCATCGAAGGACTTCTGGAAGCTGTCCACGCCCTCATCCTGAAGCTGCTCGCCGATCTGCCCGTCCATGTCGATCCCCAGCCGGTCCAGCGCGGCCCAGACCCGGTCGGACTCTTCCATGCCGGGCTTGAGGCTCGAATGGATCGTGCCGTGATCGGCAAAAGCCTCAAGGGTCTTGTTCGGCATGGTATTGATCGTTTCCGGTGCGATCAGGTTCTCGACGTAGAGCAGGTCGGAGTATTCGGGGTTCTTGGTGCCGGTGCTCGCCCAGAGCATGTACTGGCCGCGGGCGCCATGCTGGGCCATCGGCGCGAAGTCCTCGCCCTTGAAGGCCTCCTCGTAGATCCGGTACGCCTGCCGGGCCATGGCCACGGCCGCCTTGCCCCGCAGCGCCAGGGCCTCCTCGGTACCGATTTCCTCAAGCTTTTTGTCGACCAGCGTATCGACGCGGCTGAGGAACAGGCTGGCCACCGCGCGCACGCGGCTGACCGCGCCACCGGAGGCCTTCAAAGCCTCGAGGCCCCGCTTGTAGGCAGCGAAGGCTTCACGCACGTGGCGCAGGGAGAACATCAGGGTCACGTTGACGCTGACACCGCGGCCGATCAGCTGCTCGAAGGCCTCAAGCCCCTCTTTGGTGCTGGGAATCTTGATCAGCAGGTTGGGCCGATCCGCCATCGCGCGCAGCCGCTCGGCCGCCGCCACGCTCGCCGTGGCGTTGTGCGCGATGCCCGGGGACTCCTCCCAGCTGACCCAGCCATCCTCGCCGTGGCTCTGGTCGTAGATGGGCCGAAGCATGTCACAGGCCTGGCGAATGTCCTCCAGCACCAAGTGCTCGTAGACCACCTCGATGTCGTCATACTCGCCCTTGAGGCGCCGGATATCCGCCTTGTAGTCCTCGCTGCCTGCGATGGCCTTCTGGAAGATGGTTGGGTTGGACGTCACGCCACGAATGCCGTAGTCGCGCACGTAGGTGGCCAGTTTGCCGCCGTGCAGCAACTCGCGGGATAGGTTGTCCAGCCAAAGGCTCTGACCCTGGCTCTCGTAAAGCATGCTGAGCCCACCGTTTGCCATGACTTGCTCCTTCAGATTCTGGTGGTATTCGGGCGACGGAATGATCCGCCCTGTTTCACGCACAAGTGTCGTTGCCGCGCCCTGCAGGCGTCAGCAACATGATCGCCGACCCGCACCCGGGCGGATGGGGAAGGCGCACAGTGCCAGTATAGCCCGGATGGCCGCTCCCGGCCTGCATGCGGCAACGTCCTCGCCGAAACGCCCGAACCGCCCGGGCGCGCCGGCAATCACGGCCTGGCCTTTCTGGGGTCAAAAGGCAGCGAACTGCGCATTTCCTCGTAGAACTCGCGGGCTTCGGTGGTGTGCGCCGGCGGCGTGTGAATCTGGAGCCGGACATAAAAATCGCCTGGCGGCTCGCCCGGCAAGCCTCGCCCCCTGAGCCGCAGTCGCTTGCCGGACTGGGTCCCGGCCGGAACATTGACCTGCGCGATCCCTCCGCCGGGCAAATGCACGGGCACCTTGGACCCCAGGGCGGCCTCCCAGGGCGTGATCGGCAGGTCGTGGTGAATGTCGCGCCCTTCCAGGCTGTATCCATCACCGGAGACCGGCGTGACGGTCAGGAGCAGGTCTCCGGCCGATCCGCCGTGTCTGCCTGGCGCGCCCTGGCCGGCGAGGCGAATCTTCTTTCCCGGGCCGATACCGGCGGGCAGGTTCACCATCAACTGACGTGCGCTGCCGTCCGCGTCGCGGACCACGCAGGGTCGCTTGCCCCCGATCGCCAGGTCGGCCACGGTCACTTCCAGCGTACCGCTGCGGTCGGCGCCACGAACCGCGGCGGGGCGCTCTTTCCAGCCAAAGTCACGATCCCCGAAAAAGGCTCTGAAAAACTCCGAGAAGCCCCCCGGGGTCGAGTTGCGAAACTCCCTGGAAAACGCCTCGGCATCGAACCCGCCCGGGGCCGGGCCGCCGACCTCGTCCCCGGCGCGGTAGCCCCGGCCGAGCGCATCGTAGCGCGCACGCTTCTCGGGATCACCCAGTACCTCGTAGGCCTCCTTCGCGTCCTTGAAACGGGCTTCAGCCATCGAGGACGGGTTGCGGTCAGGGTGGTACTTCTGCGCCAGTCGACGGTAGGCGCGCTTGACCTCGTCGCGGGATGCGTTGCGGTCCACGCCGAGCACCGCGTAGTAGTCCTTGAACTTCAATCGGCTGTCACCTGCACTTGAATCGAAAGCTTGAGTCGGAAGCGTGCGGCACGGCCGGTCAGATCATCTTCGGTCCGCGCAGCCGCCCCCAAAGCATGCCACGGGTGACCGGCCGGTTGCACCCGCGCATGGCGCCGGCCGCCTCCGGGCCCATGAAAAAAGGTCCGGACGAGGCCGGACCCATGGCAGACGCGGCGACCGGCGCAGCCGACATCCGCCGCGCCCACGTCTGGCAACGCGTCATTCGACGGCAATGCGCCTGGGCTGCCGAGCCTGGGTCTTGGGCAGGGTGAGCGTCAGCACGCCATGCTCGCACCGGGCGCCGATATGCTCCACGTCGACACCCTCGGGCAGGGTGAACCGACGCAGAAAACGGCCGTGACTGCGCTCCACGCGCGTGTAGCCTTCCTGCGCGGACTTCATTTCGCTGTTGCGCTCGCCCTTGATTTCCAGAACACCATCCTCGGCGGTGATCTCGATGTGCTTGCCATCCACCCCCGGAATGTCCATGTGCAACAGGTACTGCGATTCCTCTTCCTTGATATCCACTGCCGGCGCCCAGTCCGCGCGCGGCTGGTCCATGGCCTGCTGGTTGTCGCCACCGGCAAGCCGCGGCTGAAACATGTTGTCCATTTCCTTGTAGAGCTGGTTGAGCATGCTCCAGGGTTCGTAGTGTTTCAGGGTCATGAGACACCTCCATCGACAGCTGGTTTTCACTCGGCCGGAAAATACGGCACGCCCGGCCACCTGATGGAGATTTGGCGACGCCATCGGCAAATTCAAGGGATATTTTCGATCCCAGGTCCGCGCAGGATCGACACGCACAAAAAACCGCCCGGGACCGTGCCCCGGGCGGTTCTTTTGCCAGCGTTCCCTTGTCGTGCGTTGCAAGGCCGGTTCAGACCCCGCGCGAACACTCAGCGCTGGCGCGCCTTGAAACGCGGATTGGTCTTGTTGATCACATAGACCTTGCCGCGCCGACGCACGATCTGGCAATCCTTGTGCCGCTTCTTCGCGGACTTCAGTGAAGACAGTATTTTCATCACACCCTCAGTTGCCCCTTTCGGGACGGCAAAATCGTAAAGCGCGACATTATAAGCTGCCCCGGCCAGAAGAGACAAGTGCCGATTGCTTCGCGCAGCGCGTCGCCCTCGGGCTCGGGAACCCCGCCCGCGGCCTGCAAGTCCCGGAGCGCAAGACCGGTACGCCACTTGCCTGACGGGATTCGTCCCGCGTTCGCATACCGATTACAATCCCGTCTCTTGGACCGACCGGTCGCGATCACGCCGGCTGGCCACAACGACCCAGAACCCAGGAGCCTCCATCGACATGACCGACATCGTGCTCGCCACCGGCAACCCCGGCAAGATCCGGGAACTCGACCAGATGCTCGAAGGCACGGGGCTGCGGGTCCGTGCCCAGTCCCACTGGAATGTGCCGGAGGTCGACGAGACTGGCATGACCTTCGTGGAAAACGCCCTGCTCAAGGCCCGGAATGCCGCCGCCCACACCGGGCTGCCGGCCGTCGGCGACGACTCGGGCATCGAGGTGCGCGCACTCAACGACGCCCCGGGCATCTACTCGGCGCGTTATGCCGGACCCGCCGCCACCGACGCGGACAACAACCGCAAGCTGCTCGAAGCCATGCGCAACGTCCCGGCCGACCGCAGGCAGGCACGATTCGTTTGCGTGATGGTCTACCTGCGTCACGCCAAGGATGCGACCCCGATCATCGCGCAGGGCACCTTCGAAGGCGAGATCCTGCCCGAGCACGACGGGGCCGGCGGGTTCGGCTACGACCCGATCTTCCATGTGCCGGAATACAACTGCAGCGCGGCGCGGCTCTCCGAGTCGGTCAAGAACCGCATCAGTCATCGCGCCAGGGCCCTGCGCGCGCTGGTCGAGCAACTGCGCCAGGGCTGCGCCTGAGCAGCCATGCTGAACATCACCGCGCTCTCGCCGCTGGGACTCTACGTCCACCTGCCGTGGTGCGTCCGCAAGTGTCCCTACTGCGACTTCAACTCGCATGCATTGCGGAACGACAGCCTGCCCGAGCGTGACTACGTGGACGCGCTGCTGCGTGACCTGGAGCCGGAGCTGCCCCTGATCTGGGGTCGTCAGGTGGACACGGTATTCATCGGCGGCGGAACCCCGAGCCTGTTCACCCCCGAGGCCCTGGATCGGCTCTTTTCCGGCCTGCGCGCCCTGCTCAACCTCAGACCGGAGATCGAGATCACCCTGGAGGCCAACCCGGGCGCGGTCGAGCGCGGTCGCTTCGCCGAATATCGGGCGCTGGGAATCAACCGGATCTCGATCGGGGTGCAAAGCTTCGATGCCGGCTGCCTGGAGCGACTGGGCCGGATCCACGGGCCGGAAGACGCCGAGCGCGCCGCCGAGGCGGTAATCGACGCCGGCTTCGACGACTTCAACCTGGACCTGATGTTCGGTCTGCCCGGACAGACCCCCGACATGGCCCAACGGGATCTCGAACGCGCCCTGGTCTTCGATCCGCCGCACCTGTCCTGGTACCAGCTGACTCTGGAGCCGAACACGCTGTTTGCCGCCCGGCCGCCGACCCTGCCGGACGCGGACACCATCGCCTCGATCCACGATGCCGGCATCGCCCGGCTGGCAGCAGCCGGACTCGAACAGTACGAGGTTTCTGCCTTTGCCCGTCCGGGTCGCGAATGCCGCCACAATCTCAACTACTGGCAGTTTGGCGACTATCTGGGCATCGGTGCCGGCGCGCATGGCAAGCTGACCCTGGCAGCGGAAGCGCGCATCCTGCGCCGGGCACGGCACCGGCATCCCGAACAGTTCATGCGACTGGCGGGCACTCACGAGGCTTTCACCGAAACGACGGTCGCCGAGCGCGACCTGCCCTTCGAATTCATGCTCAACGCCTTGAGGCTGCGCGCCGGCTTCGCGGTGCCCGTGTTTTTCGAACGCACCGGCCTGCCGATCAGTCAGGTGCAAGACACGCTGACCGGGGCGGAACGCGACGGGCTGATCGACTGGGACATCACCCGCATCCGGCCATCCGACACCGGTTGGCGCTACCTCAACGACCTGCTGCAGCGTTTCCTGCCCTGAGCGGTCGCCCGGGCCGCCGGGAACCTGTCTGGAAAGCTCTGCATTTGTGCAGGGACTTTTGGCAAGACCGCACGATCACGAGAGCTTCAGGCCGACAATCAGGATCAGCGGACCGTCCATTTCCCGCACGGTCAGGCACAGGCGGCCGAGCACCACCGAGTCGCCCACCACCGGCGAGTTGGGCAGCAGTTGCTTGATGGCGGCATCCAGCGTCATGCCGCTCAGCTGCGCGGGCACCTCGACCCCGTAGGCCCGGGCGACGTCATCGACCAGCGCCCGCCCCTCGAGCGAGAAGTCCCCGAAGAACTGCTGAGTGTCCAGTGCCGCCGCCTTGCGGTCGGCGGCGAAGAACGTCGTCATGTCCGGGATCATGTCCTCGCTGAGCATCAGGCAGACAATGTCCCCCGGCCGAAAGGCGAATCCCTCGGCGGGAGTGCGCATGGCCCCGTTGCGCAACACCCCGGAAAGCATGGCCGCGCCACTGTAGGGCATGGCTGCCGGGGTGCGTCCCACGGCATCGGCCCGCTCGGTCACCTCGAACTGCACCATTTCAAGCAGCGGCTCGACCGGCAGGTTCAGGTCCGCCCGGTGTCTCGGCTCGGGGACCGAGGGCAGCTGCACCTTCAGCCAGCGGGCGGCCATCGGGACCGAGCTGCCCTGGACCAGCAGCGAGAAAATGACCACCACGTAGGCGACCTCGAAGAACCGCTCTGCCCCGTCGATCCCGTACATGACCGGAAACAGTGCCAGCACGATCGGCACGGCACCCCGCAGCCCCACCCAGGCGATGAACATCATCTCACGCCAGTTGAAGTGAAACGGCCAGAGACTCAGCCAGACCGCAACCGGGCGGGCGACCAGCAGCAGGAGCACGGCCAGCACCAGGGCCGGGCCAAGCACATCCAGCACGGCCGAGGGCGTGACCAGCAGGCCGAGGATCAGGAACATGCCGGCCTGCGCCAGCCAGGCCAGCCCGTCCATGACCCGCAGCACGTGATAGGTGCCCCGATTGCGGGCAGTGCCGATAACCAGGCCGGTCAGATAGACACCGAGGAAGCCACTGCCGCCCAGCTCGTTGATCACCGCGAACGAAAGCAGTCCGCCCGAGGCGATCAGCAGCGCGTACAGTCCCTCGGCCAGCGGCACGCGGCGCACGATCTCGCGCAGGGCGAAACCGAAGCCGACCCCCAGCAGCGCCCCGATGCCGAACTGCTGGAGCAGGAACAGCAGAATCCAGGGATCGCCCGGGCCATGACCGTGCCGGATCATTTCCAGCAAGGTCAGGGTCAGGAAAATGGCCATCGGATCGTTGATGCCGGACTCGATCTCCAGGGTCGAACCGACCCGGTCGTTCAGGCGCGTGCCGCTGCTTCGCAAAATGCCGAACACCGCCGCTGCATCCGTGGACCCCACGATCGCGCCGAGCAGCAGCCCGTAGCGCCAGTCCATGTCCAGCAGCCACATCGCCGCCGCGCCAAGCAGCGAGGCGGTCACGATCACCCCGACCGTCGCCAGCGACAAGGCCGGCTTCAGGGCCACCCGGAAGGTATTCAGCTGCGTACGCAATCCGCCGTCGAGAAGAATGATCGCCAGCGCGAGATTGCCGATGAGAAAGGCGACCTCGAAATCATCGAAGGCAATCCCGCCGATGCCTTCCTCGCCGGCCACGATCCCGAAACCCAGAAACACCAGCAGCAGCGGAAAGCCCAGCCGCACGGATGCCGCACTTGCCAGAATACTGGCGAACAGCAGCAGGGAACCGAGCAGGATGAACGAATTGGTTTCCATGAGCGGGGCCTTCTCGAACTGGGGCGCTTCGGTATTCCATGTTCGCCCCAACGGCGATCACTGGCAACGGGCAACTGGCGCGGGGCATCCACCGGATTCTTGCTGCACAATGCGATCTGCGTGAAGCTGCCCGAAAAGCCTGGCGCCTCCGCCGGCGAAGCGGGCACCCCGGGACGATGGACCGGGCCGGCGGACAACTTCCTCAGGAGCAGAGGCCATGACGAACGAAACCGACCTGATCTGGCTGGTGATGGCATTGATCACCGGGGCGGCCATTGGCGCCGCCATTGCCCTGGCACGCGCCCGGGCGCATCGCGCAAGCCTGTGCCGGGAACACGAGGACCGGCTGCAGGCGATCGGGGCGCAACTCGCCCAGCGGGATGCCGAGCTGATCGGCGCCCGAGAGCGCGCGGATCGCATCCTGGGCGATCAGGTGGAATCCGACCGTGCCCGGGCGCTGGCCGAGCAGGCGCTTCAGGCCGCTCGGGAAGACAGCACGGCACGGCAGGGCTCGATCGAGCGGCTCGAAGGCGAACTGGCCCGGGTCCGGGAACAGGTCTGGACAGCGCAAGCCGAACGCGACCGGATTCGCGAGGCCGCCGAACGCGACCGCGAGCATGCGGAGGAAAAGCTTCGGCTGCTGACCGAGGCCCGGGAACAGATGAAGCGAGACTTTGAACTGCTGGCCCAGCAGGTCCTTGAGGCGCGCCAGCAGCAGATGAACGAGCAGCAGCAGCGGATGCAGATACAGGGCCGCGAGTCGCTGGAGCAGCTGCTTCGACCGTTCCGCGAGCAGATCCAGCAGTTTCGGGACCGGGTCGATACGATTCATACCCATGACACCAGTGATCGGGCCAGCCTGCGCGCCGAAATCGTCAACCTGCAAAAGCTCAACCAGGCGATCACCGAAGAAGCGCGCCACCTGGCCGAAGCCTTGCGCGGAAACAAGAAAACCCAGGGCAACTGGGGCGAGATGATCCTGGAAACGGTTCTGGAACGCTCCGGCCTGCGCAAGGGCATCGAATTTGAACGGGAAGTCTCGATCCAGGGCGAGGACGGACGCTACCGCCCCGATGCGCGCATCAACCTGCCGGATGACAAGCACCTGATCATCGACGCCAAGGTTTCCCTGGCCGACTACAGCCGTTACGCGAATGCCGACGACGATGCAGAACGTCAGCGGGCCGCGGCAGCACACCTGCTTGCAACGCGGCGGCACATGCAGCAGCTCTCCGAACGCGCCTACGAGAACCTGCCCGGCCTGAACACGCCCGAGATGGTATTCATGTTCATGCCCGTGGAACCGGCCTTCACCCTGGCGCTGGAGCAGGATGCCAATCTGGTCTCGGATGCCTTCGAACGCCGGGTCGCCATCGTCACACCCACCACCCTGCTGGCCACGCTGCGCACGGTCGCCAGCCTGTGGAAGCTGGAGATGCAGAACCGCAATGCCCGCAAGATTGCGGACCAGGCCGGCAAGCTGCACGACAAGTTCGTGATCTTCCTCGACCACATGGAAAAGGTGGGCACCGCCCTGAGTCGTGCCCAGGAGGCCCACGAGGCGGCGACCAAGTCCCTGGCCACCGGGCGGGGCAACCTGGTCAGCTCGGTGGACAAGCTGCGCCGGCTTGGCGCCCCGGCCCGCAAGAACATCAAGGGCGAAACCCTGTCGCTGGCAAGGGATACCGATACCGATACGGATCTCGACATGAACGACATCGACGAGACCCCGGGGGATGGCGAAGGCGATGCGCGCTGAGGTTTCACGTGAAACATTCCGGCGCGCCACCCAATCCGACATCCCGGCGATCCGGGTGCTCGCCGAACGGATCTGGTGGCATACCTATCCGCCGATCATCGGGGACACGCAAACCCGCTACATGCTCGACCTGATGTACGCGCCGCGCCGGATCGCCGCCGACATGGACGCCGGCCACCGGTACTTTCTGTTCCTGCGCGAAGACCTGCCCTGCGGCTTTTATGCCATCGAGCCCGCACACGAGGGACGCGCCGAATTCACGAGGCTGCACAAGCTCTACCTGGACCCGGGCCTGCAGGGTCTGGGGCTCGGTCAGCGCCTCATCGCCCGGGCGGTGGAAGATGCCCTTGCCTGCGGATCCCGGTTCATGGATCTGACGGTCAACAAGTACAATGAGCGGGCAATCGCGGCCTATCGCCGCGCCGGATTCGAGGTTTCGGGGTCGATCGTCAAACCGATCGGCGGAGGGTATGTCATGGATGATTTCATCATGCACCGTCGCCTTCGGTGAGCCGCCCCAGGCATCCCCGGGTGGAGCCATGCCGCGGGACGCAGCCCGGGAGGCGCGTCATGCCCTGCCGGCGCATCCGGCAGGAAGCACAACCAGCTCAAGGGAGTCCAAATGGAATTTCCAGACAACATCAAGCAGGTCACCTGCCGGGACTGCCTGAACCGAAAGCCGCTCGATTTCGACTTTTCCATGGCTTTCCAGCCCATCATCGACGTCCGGGACCGGAGCATCTATTCCTACGAGGCACTGGTGCGGGGGACCGACGGGACGCCTGCCGGCCAGGTACTGGCACAGGTCAAGGATGAGAACCGCTACTACTTCGATCAGGCCTGCCGCATCACCGCCATCCGCCTGGCCTCGCAGCTGGGCCTGAGCGCCCGGTTGAACATCAACTTCCTGCCCAACGCGGTATACCGCGCCGAGACCTGCATCCGCGCCACCCTCGAAGCTGCCGACCACTTCGGCTTCAACCACAGCCAAATCGTGTTCGAGGTCACCGAAAGCGAGCGGATCAAGGACCGCAGGCATCTGGCGAACATCTTCGCCGCATACAAGGAAAGGGGCTTCACGACCGCCATTGATGATTTCGGGGAAGGGCACTCGGGACTCAACCTGCTGATCGAGCTGATGCCGGACGTGGTCAAGCTCGACATGAACCTGGTGCGGGACATCCACGAGGACCGTTCCCGTCAGCTCATCGTGCGGGCCATCTCGAGCATGTGCGCCGATCTCGGATCGACGGTGATCGCCGAAGGCATCGAAAGCTGCACGGAACTCGACTGCCTTCGCGAGTACAACATCCACCTGTTCCAGGGATTTCTCTTTGCCCGGCCCGGTTTCGAAAGCCTGCCCGAGCCGGATCTCTCCTGCGTGGACTAGAAAAAAACCGGAGCCCCCGATGCACACCGTCCAACTGAAAATTCTCGACCCGAGGCTGGGAGACCAATTCCCCCTGCCAACCTACGCCACCGAAGGCAGCGCCGGACTGGACCTGCGCGCCTGCCTTGACGACCCACTCAAGCTGGCGCCGGGGGACACGGCACTGGTGCCCACGGGGATGGCCGTCCACATCGGCGACCCCGGGCTGGCCGCGATGATCCTCCCGCGCTCGGGTCTGGGTCACAAGCACGGCATTGTGCTGGGCAACCTGGTCGGCCTGATCGACTCGGACTACCAGGGCCAGCTTTTCGTGTCGGCCTGGAACCGGGGCGCGCAGGGATTCGTGATCGAGCCGGGTGAGCGGATCGCCCAGATGGTGATCGTGCCCGTGATCCAGGTTGCCTTCGAAACGGTCGAACAGTTCCACGAAACCCCGCGCGGCACCGGGGGCTTTGGCCATTCCGGCCGTCACTGATCCCAAATGCCCTGAAAGGAGTCCCATTCATGACCTCACCCGAAGCCATCGATACCGCCCGCGTCCTGATGGAGGCGCTGCCGTACATCCAGCGCCTGTTCGATCGCACCGTCGTCATCAAGTTCGGCGGCAACGCCATGGTGGACGAGGCGCTACAGGATGCCTTCGCGCGGGACATCGTGCTGCTCAAGCAAGTGGGCGTGAACCCGGTGGTGGTGCATGGCGGCGGCCCCCAGATCAACAACCTGCTCGAGCGGATCGGCAAGAAGGGCGAGTTCGTGCAGGGCATGCGGGTGACGGACCGGGAAACCATGGACGTGGTACAGATGGTGCTTG
>JBKHDT010000008.1:0-62940 GCA_046541195.1 Halothiobacillaceae bacterium
GCCAGTCCGCTCAACCAACCCGGTCAAGCGAGGTGCGCATCTTACCGAAGTTTTTTTCGGTGTCAAATCTTTTTTTCGCCGAAGCGATGAAGACCTGAGCTTGGCGCGATTCACCCGGCCGCCTTGGCGCCCGGGATGCCGGAGCGACCAGGGCGCTTGCTGCAAGCAACAGGCGCCAGGCCGTTCCGAAGAACCTGGTGGTGGGTCGTGTAGGATTCGAACCTACGACCAATTGGTTAAAAGCCAACTGCTCTACCAACTGAGCTAACGACCCGCCGTTGAGAGATGCGCATTATACGCAGATGATCCGGGTCCGCAACCCCCTCCGGGATTTTTTTAGTCGACGGTGTGCGCCGTTTGCTTCGCCACCGCCGGGCGGCCTTCAGGCGTAGCGGGTCGGGTCGGGAATGCCGGCGTCGGCGAAACCCTGGCGACGCAGCCGGCAGGCATCGCACTGCCCGCAGGCCTGGCCGTCCTTGTCGGGCGCGTAACAGGAGATCGTCTGCGCGTAGTCAACCCCGTGCGCCAGCCCGCTGCGTATGATCTGCGCCTTGCTCATGGCGATCAGCGGTGCGTGGATGGTGATCGTCTCCCCGCCGACGCCCACTGCGGTCGCGAGGTTCGCCAGACGCTGGAACTGCTCGATGAATTCAGGTCGGCAGTCAGGATAGCCGGAGTAGTCCACGGCGTTGACGCCCAGGAAGATGTCGCGCGCGCCGAGGATCTCGGCCCATCCGAGTGCGAAGGCAAGAAACACGGTATTGCGGGCCGGAACGTAGGTGGCGGGGATCCCCTCGGTGGCCGAGGTAGGCACGTCGATTGCCGGATCGGTGAGGGCCGATCCGCCCATCCCGTCCAGGTCGATGCGCACGATCTTGTGCTGCACGGCACCACCGTCGCGCGCCAGCCGGCTGGCTGCGGACAACTCCACGCGGTGCCGCTGGCCGTAATCGAAGCTCAGCGCGTGGATGGTGAACCCCGCGGCTTTCGCCAGCGCCAGCACGGTTGCCGAGTCCAGCCCGCCCGAGACCAGGACGACCGCTGGACGTCCGTGGTTTTTTTCAGGGGTCATCGGCCGGGCTCCTCGCCCCAAAGCTGCTTGTGCAACTGCAGTTGCATCCGCAGCTCCCGGCCGGTTTCGAGCAGCCAGTCGGCCAGAGCGGTCGGCTCGACCTGTCCGTAGACGGGCGAGAAGAGCACCTGAAACCGGCGGTCAAGCGCATGCTGCCGGACGCGCTCCATCGCCCATTCGAAGTCCTGCCGACTGCCAATCACGAACTTGATTTCGTCATCAGGCTTGAGGTGGGGCAGGTTCTCCCAGCGGTTTCGTGCGACCTCGCCCGAGGCCGGGGTTTTCAGGTCCATCACGATGCGCACGCGCGGATCGACCGGCTCGATATCCAGAGCGCCGCTGGTTTCCAGGCTGACGGTGTATCCGGCGTCCGCCAGCTCACGCAAGAGGGTGCCGCACTCCGGCTGGGCCAGCGGTTCCCCGCCGGTCACGCAGACATGGCGTGTCCGGCAGGCCTCGACGGCGGCGAGAATCTCCTCCACCGACATCCAGCGCCCGCCCTTGAAGGCATAGGCCGAATCACAGTAATCGCAGCGAAGCGGACAGCCGGTCAGCCGGACGAACACCGTCGGCCACCCGGCGCTTGCAGACTCGCCCTGCAGGGATCGGAAGATCTCCGTGATGCGCACGCTGCCAGCCCGGCTGCGCACGCGCGGTTCCGTGCCCTCGATGCCCTCCAGCCCGACGGTCACTCAGAGCCCTTCCCGGTTCATGCGCTCAAGCCGCTGCCGAGCCAGGCCGGCTGCGTGCGAACCGCCGTGAAGCTCGACGAGTCGTTCCAGCCTCTCGCGCGCCTTGTCGTACTCGCCCTGATCGTAATCCAGATAGGCGATCTTCAGGCTTGCATCCGCTGCGCGGCCACTGTTCGGGTAGTCGGACAGGACTTTCTCGAAACTTGCGCGTGCCGCCTCCTGATCCTGATTGACGTATTCGGCCTCGCCCTTCCAGTACAGGGCGTGCGGTGCCCAGTTGCCGACGGGGTCCGCGCGCACGGTCCGATCAAAGGCAACGATTGCCTGGTCGTATTTCCCGTCGCGCAGCAGCGCGAAGGCCCGGTCATAGAGCGCCCGCTGATCGGCCGTCTCGTCCACCGGCTCCGACTCCGACGGAGGCCTGTTCGATGGCGCCCGCTCAGGTTCGGACTCAGGCTTCGATTCACGCTTCGACTCGGCCTCCGGTTGCGCTTCAGGCTCCGCGGGCTGGGATGCTTCGTCTCCGGACTGCGTCCCGGAGCCGGACGAAGGCTGCTCGCCCGAATCCTCGGAAGACGCAGCAGCATCACCCCCTTCAAGCAGCGAGACGCGCCCGTCCAGGTCGACGAACCCGTCCCGAAGCGCCCTCTGCAGCCGTTCGATCTCGTTGGTCTGCACCTCGCTCTGGCCACGCAAAGCGCGCAACTCCTGCTCGAGCTGGTCGACCCGGTCAATGAGCTCCATCAGGATGGTCGACGTACCCCGTGACCCGTCGGACAGCGAATCCGCCCCAGACTGCGCGGATTCGGGGATGGACCCGGGGGTCTGCGTGGCCGGCTGGCTGCCAGTTCCCCAGCTTCGCCACTCCGGCGGCTGTGCGAGGGCGGCCTGGCTGACGAAAAGTCCCGCAGCGAGCGGAAGCCATCGACTTGTTCTCGAATTGATCATGACTGGATATCCGTCTTGGCTGGCCCGGGTCTTTCCTGACCGGACACCGTGAATGCACGCCCCGTCGGCGCGGGACTGAACGAATGATCGAAGGCCGGGCAGCACGCAGCCACACCGGCAGACAAGCGACTGAAGCACCGCCGAAGAGCCATCATGCTTCAGCGGTACGGCCCCCAGGCCGCATCCCGAACCAAGCCCTTGTCAAAGCTCAGGGTCTGGTGGCCACCCCCCGTGGCCGGCGAGATCCGGAGGACCGACCGCCCCCGTTCCCGGGTCGCATAGACCAGCATGACTCCGTTGGGTGCATAGCTTGGCCGCTCTTCGTGGCCCTGGTCGCTGATCACGCGCAGGGCGCCGGTCTCGATATTCTGCACACCCACGCGAAAGCCGCCGGACCCGCTGACCACGCCGGCAAAATACTTGCCATCCGGGGAAACGGCCGGCCCGGCCATGTAGGGGCTGTCGAAGGACAGGCGGCGCGCATTCCTGTCATCCAGCCGCTGCATGTAAACCTGCGCCTGACCACTGCGGTTCGAGGTGAACAGCAGGGCCTCGCCATCCGGCATCCAGGCAGCCTCGGTATCGATGGCCCCGCCTCGGGTCACCTGCTTCATGTCCCGGGTCTGCAGGTCAATCACGTAGATGTTCGGAGCCCCGCCGCCCGAGAGGGTCAGGGCGATCCGTTCACCGTCCGGAGACCAGGCCGGCGCCCCGTTGATTCCCGGGAAGTCCGTCAGCCGGTACCGGTCACCGCTGCCAAGATCCTGAATCCAGATTCCCGAACTGCCGCCCTCGAAGGAGACGTAAGCCAGTTGCCGACCATCAGGTGACCAGGTCGGGGACATGATCGGCCGCCCCGACTCCAGCACCGTCTTCGGGCCGTGACCGTCGGCGTCCGCGATCTCCAGCGCATACCGGCGCTCACCGTCCGGCTGCCGGATTTCGATCACGTACGCGATCCGGGTGCTGAACGCGCCCCGAATCCCCGTGACCTTCTCGAACACCAGGTCCGATATCCGGTGTGCCACTGCACGCAGCTCGGAGGGCGGTGCGGTAATCGCGTGGGCGATGAGGTCTTCGCCACTGTTCACGTCCACCAGGTAGAACTCCACCCGCCAGGCCGAGTCGGTCTGGCGGGCCCGGCCCATCAGCAGGTATTCCATGCCTGCTTCGCGCCACAGCGACGGCGTCGCCTCAGAGAGTGATTGCGGGCGCTCAGGCATATCGGCTTCAGGCATGGGTGCGAAGCGACCGGACCGTGCCAGGTCAGCCGAAACCACCGCGCCCAGGTCAACCGGCGCGTCGCCCCCGAAAGGTACGACGGCGATCGGGGCGCCGCTGTCGGCGCCGCCGGTGATGTCGATCTGGAGCGCGGCCTGTGCAGGCAGGGCAAGCAGCCCGCCGGCAGCCAACAGAGCCGCCAGCAAGATCCCGCGGAACATCCCGCGGCACCAGACCAACCGACCGCCCCCTTCGCCCCGAGAGAGGCCGCGATGCCCCCGCAGCGGCTCGGGGGCAGCTGCCGGCAAGGTTTCACTCAGGAACGCCCAGATGAACGCCCGGATTGGTGACAAAAGCGGGGTTGACCGTGGAATCATCGGTTTCACTCACTCGCGCCCAGCCGGCGCGCTTGAAGGTTTTTTCAAATCAGGCATGGTGCCGGAATTCACTCGATGCGGAAATTGAACTCAAGCTGCCGCTCGAAGACCTCGGGCACCGGCGGCGCCGGCAGGGGGCTGGCCCGCTCGACCGCCTTGATCACGGACTCGCGGAACAGCGCATCCCCATCACAGCGCCCGGGCTCCACCGAAAGCACCTGTCCGCCGCGCATCTGGGTGACGGTTACCTCGCAGCTCCAGCTCGGATCAAACCCGGGCGGACGGCCCCAGTTGCGCGTGACCTGACTGCGAATCGCTTCCACGTACTCGGCCCGCGCACTCGCCAACCGCCGGTCCCGTTCGGCCGCCAGGCGTTTCTGAAGTTCCGCCTCGGCCGCGGCGCGTGCCTCGGCTTCCCGGCGTTGCCGCTCGGCCTCCGCCTGCCGCCGTTCCTGCTCTGCCTTCCGGCGCGCCTCCTCCTCGGCCTGCTTGCGGGCTTCCTCTGCCGCACGACGGCGCTCCTCCTCGGCCTCGCGTCGTTCTTGCTCCGCCTGGCGGCGTTCTTCCTCGGCCTGACGACGCTCTGCCTCGATCCGGCGGGACTCCTCTTCGGCGCGACGGCGCTCTTCCTCGATACGCCTGCGCTCCGCCTCGGCGGCCTGCCGCTCGGCCTCCGCCTGTCGGCGCTTTTCCTCCGCGACCTGTTCGGCCTCCGCTTCCCTGCGCCGCGCTTCCTCCTCGGCGCGCTGGCGCGCCTCCTCAGCCGCCCGGGCCTCTTCGGCCTTCCGGCGCGCCTCTTCCTCGGCCTGGCGCCTTGATGCCTCTGCCGCCTCCTGTTCCTTGCGCAGCGCCTCAAGGCGCCGCTGCTCCTGTTCGGCCTCGCGACGCTGACGCTCCTGCTCTTCGCGCACCTGCCGCAAGCGGGCCTCCTCGGCCATCCGGGCCTCGTGGGCCTGCCGGGCCTGCTCATCGGCTTGCGCCCGCGCACGCTCCCGGGCCTCTTCCTGCGCCCGCAGCCGATCGGTGTGCGCCTCGAGCGCAGATGATTCGACGCTGACCGCGTCAATGATCTCGACTTCCGCCGAGGCGGATGCTTCGGCGCCCGACTCCGGTTCCGGCATCCACTTCAGAAAGAGCGCAACCAAGATCACTCCGTGCAGGAGTACCGCCAGCGCAATGGCCACGGGCATCCGCAGCAGCATCCGCATCATCTCAGGGTTCCCCCCCGGACTCGGTAACCAGCCCCACACGCTCGATACCCGCCTGCTGGACACGGCTCATGGCACGCACCACATGCGCGTAAGCGGCCTCGCCATCGCCCTTGACCAGCACGGGTACTTCCGGGTTGACGGCCCGGGCCGCCTGCACCAGCACGGTCACCTGCGACAGGGGCACCGCGGTTTCCGGATCTTCGGACACGTTGACGTAGTATGCACCGTCACGCGACACGCTGATGACGACCGGCTCGATATCTCCGGCTTCAAGCGCAGCCGCCACGGTCCTGGGCAGTTCGACCTCGACGCCCTGCTCGAGCATTGGCGCGGTGATCATGAAGATGATCAGCAGCACCAGCATGACGTCAATGTAGGGCACGACGTTGATTTCGTTCATCGCCCGCCTTGGACGCCGTCGGCGTCGGCCCGAGACCGCAGCGGCCATGCTCAACGCCCCCCGACCTGTCGCTGAAGCAGGTTGGCGAATTCGTCGACGAAAGCCTCGTAGCGGTTGGCCAGCGCATCCACCCGTTCACCGAAGCGGTTGTAGGCAATCACCGCCGGAATGGCGGCAAACAGGCCCATGGCCGTGGCAATCAAGGCTTCGGCAATCGCGGGCGCCACCGTCGACAGCGTGGGGTTGGACACGTTGCCCAACGCCAGAAAAGCCGTCATGATGCCCCAGACGGTTCCAAACAGGCCGATATAAGGGCTGATCGATCCAACAGTCGCCAGGTAGGTCAGGGCTTCCTCAAGCCGTTCGACCTGCCGGCCGAGCGACACGCGCATGGCCCGGTCGACGCCTGCCACGACCTGCTCGACCTGCTGACCCTCGATCCGCCGCAGCCGCTGATATTCACGAAACCCGGCTTCAAAGATGGCCTCCTGCCCCTCGCGGGGAAGATCCGCCCGGCTGATCCGGTCATAGTAGTCATTCAGGCTGCCGCCGGACCAGAAATGCTCGTCGAACCGTTCAGCCTGGCGTCGAGCCGAGCGCAGCACACCGGTCTTGTGAAAGATCAGCGCCCAGGAGGACACGGAGGCCAGCAGCAGGACCAGCATGACCAGCTGGACTACCCAGCTCGCCTCCAGGACCAGGTCCAGAACCGAGGTTTCAGCACTCAAGAAAACTCTCCCTCAATTGCTCGGGTATCGGGCCTGGGCGGAAATCGGCTTGCGCCACACAGGCAACCTGGACCGTTCCGCCGCACAGCATCTCGCCGGTTTCTGCCCGCTCGATGCACTGCCGAAAGACCATGGAAGCCCGGGCAAGTCGCTCGATGCCCGTCCGCACGATCAGCGCGTCATTAAAACGTGCCGGCCGGTGGTATTCAACCGCCACCCGCCGCACGACCAGCAGCACGCCCAGTTCGTCGGCCAGCCGATCCTGTTCCCAGCCCCGCGCACGGAGCATCTCGGTGCGCGCACGCTCCATGAAGCGCAGGTAGGCCGCATGGTATACAACCCCGCCGGCATCGGTGTCCTCGTAGTAGACGCGAACCGGCCAGCGGAATTCCCCGGGCAGCTCAGGCGGACTCATCGGGCACCTCGAGATCCAGACCCGGCATCCGGTCATCGCCGGCCCGACTGGGCGGCGAAAACCCGAAATGCCGATAGGCTTGCGGTGTGGCCATCCGACCGCGTGGTGTCCGCACGATGAAGCCCTGCTGGATCAGGTAGGGCTCGAGCACATCCTCGATGGTGTCCCGCACCTCGCCGATCGCAGCCGCGATATTGTCCAGTCCCACGGGTCCGCCATCGAATTTCTCGATCATGGTCAGCAGCAGCCGCCGGTCCTGATGATCGAAGCCCCGCACGTCGACCTTGAGCAGGTTCAGAGCCGCGTCCGCCACCGCGCCGGTCACCCGGCCATCCGAACGAATCTCGGCGTAGTCCCGGACCCGGCGAAGCAGTCGGTTGGCGATCCGCGGCGTCCCCCGGGCGCGCCGCGCGATCTCCATCGCCCCCGCCTCATCGACGCTCATGCCGACCAGCCCCGCGGATCGGGCCACGATGTTCGCCAGGTCGCCGACGGCGTAGAACTCCAGCCTCTGGATAATGCCGAAACGGTCCCGCAGCGGATTGGTGAGCATCCCCGCCCGCGTGGTGGCACCAACCAGGGTGAACGGCGGCAGGTCGAGCTTGATCGAACGGGCCGCCGGCCCCTCACCGATCATGATGTCGATCTGGTAGTCCTCCATCGCGGGGTAGAGAATCTCCTCCACCACCGGCGAAAGACGATGGATCTCGTCAATGAACAGCACGTCATTGGGCTCGAGATTGGTCAGCAGCGCGGCCAGGTCCCCGGGGCGCTCCAGGACCGGGCCGGAAGTCTGACGGAGGCTGACACCCATCTCGTTGGCGATGATATGGGCCAGCGTGGTCTTTCCCAGTCCGGGCGGGCCGAAGATCAGCACATGATCCAGCGCCTCGCCCCGGTTGCGGGCCGCCGGCACGAAGATCTCCATCTGCTCGCGTACCGCAGGCTGACCGACATAATCAGCCAGTGTCCTCGGGCGCAACGCGCGCTCGAAGGCATCCTCGCCCTCGCGCAGACTGCCGGCCAGAATCCGATCCGGCTCGCTCATTTCACGGTCCGCTGCAGCGCCGACCGGATCAGCTCCTCGGTCGGCAGTTCATCGGCTCCCTCGACCGAGCGGATCATGCGGCCCGCTTCCGGCGGCTTGTAACCCAAAGCGACCAGGGCATCGACCGCCTCGTCGATCGACGACCCGGCCCGGGCCGCCGCACCCGGCGAGCGCACCGTCGCGGCGCCCTCGAACCGGTCGATGCGGTCGCGCATTTCAACCACCAGGCGCTCGGCGGTCTTGCGGCCCACCCCGGGCAGCCGGATCAGCGCCGCGGTATCGTTGTCGTAGATGCAGGCGCGGAACTGCTCGGCGGTCATGCCCGAGAGAATCGCCAGCGCCATGCGCGGCCCCACCCCGGAAACGCGAATCAGGCTGCGGAACAGCGCACGCTCGCGCTCGGTCGAGAACCCGTACAGCAGCTGGGCGTCCTCGCGCACCACCAGGTGCGTCAGGATCACCACGGGTCCATCGTCCTGAAGGGCATAGAAGGTGGACATCGGTGCTTCGACCTCGTAGCCCACGCCATTGACATCGATCAACAGATGAGGCGGCTGGCGGTCGACTATCCGCCCGGTCAGTCTTCCGATCATTTTCAACGAATCCCCTGCACGAATCGATCCTGTCTCCCGCAGTGCCGGCCTAACACCGCAAAGCCCGGCGCTGATGACCCGCGACACCATTGGGCTCCAGCCTCCGGCTTGGTCACCGCGGCTCCGAAGGACGAGCGGCCACCGCGCTCACCGACTGCGTCGACGATAGCGGGACTGGGCAAGCAGCCGGACCGCCTCGCTGCCGGCGGCTTGCCCGTCGAGCGCGGCACCGGCCAGCGACGTGCGCCGGTAACAGTGGCAAAGTGCCACGGCCGCTGCATCCGCCCCGTCCGGCGGCGGCGCTTCCGAAAGATTCATCAGCTGCCGGACCATGTGCTGAACCTGAGTCTTGTCCGCGCGCCCGGTACCGACCACGGCCTGCTTGATGACCGCCGGCATGTACTCGGCCACCGGCAGGTTTCGGACCACCGCCGCCGCGATTGCCACACCCCGCGCCTGACCGAGCTTGAGTGACGACTCCGGACTGCGGTACATGAAGACCTGTTCAATCGCGAACTCGCTGGGCGCGTATTCCTCGATCAGGGCCGTCACCGCCTCGAAAATCGCCCCCAGCCGCTGAGGAAAACTCTGCTCGCGGCCCAGCCGGATGCTCTGCAGGTGCAGGCACCGCGGCTGCCCGCGGGAAAACTCCAGCACAGCCGCGCCGGTGACCACCGATCCGGGGTCGATGCCCAGCACCCGCAGGGTCGCCATGTTCAGTACCTCGCCGTTTGCGCAAGGTCAGCCATAGGCCTCGTCCGGGATGTCGGCGTTGTGGAAGACCTCCTGAACATCATCCAGATCCTCGAGCATGTCGATCAACCGGACCAGTCTTTCGGCAACCTCACCCTCGACCGGCGCATCCGTCGACGCCCGCATGGCAATTTCGGCCGCCTCCGGCGCATGACCGGCCGCCAGCATGGCATCCTTCACGTCCTGATAGGTCTCCGGCGCGGCGATCACCTCGATCGCCCCGTCATCGAAGGTCTGCACGTCCTCGGCGCCCGCCTCCAGTGCAGCCTCCATCACGGCATCCTCGTCCACGCCCGGCGGATAGAACAGAACCCCCTGCTTGGCAAACAGGTAGGCGACCGAACCATCGGTCCCCAGATTGCCGCCGCACTTGGAAAACGCGTGCCGGACCTCGGCGACCGTTCGCTGGCGATTGTCGGTCATGGTATCGACCAGGATCGCCACGCCGCCGGGGCCGTATCCCTCGTAGCGAATCTCCTCGAAGTTGTCGCCGTCCTGGGCCCCGGCACCGCGCTTGGCCGCCCGCTCGATGGTGTCCTTGGGCATGTTCGCCCCAAGACACTTGTCCCAGGCCAGGCGCAGGCGCGGATTGGCGGCCGGATCGGCCGACTGGCCTTCCCGGGCCGCGACCGTGACCTCCCGGATCAGTTTCGTCCAGACCTTGGCCCGCTTCTTGTCTTGCGCGGCCTTGCGGTGCTTGATGTTCGCCCACTTGCTGTGACCTGCCATATCCCCTCGTCAATCACTTGCAACTCGTTGATCAGGGCCGCAAGTCTACCACCGCTTGCCCTGCAAGCCTGTTCCGGTCGACGCCGGCCAGCCGGAGCCCCCCGCACCAGGCCATCCCGGGCCTCGTGCAGCAGCGTACGGGCAGTTCACGGCCCGATCCGGGCTGCGGCGATTGACTGGCTGGCGCAAGGCGTGGCAGGGCGTCCATCCCCAACCGGAAATCTCAAGCATTCGTGCAGCGATTGCCTAGCGAAAAAATCGCTTTTCAATCTCGACCGCGACGAACACCGCCAGCCCGAACACCAGGATGGCCGCCCAGGCTTCCAGGGGAATGGGCGCGGTCCGAAACCACACATTCATGAAGGGTGCATAGGTGAACAGCATCTGCAAGACGAGCATGACGCCGATCGCCATCAGCACGTAGCGGTTGCCGAACAGGCCGGCGCGGGAAAATACCGGGTTACGCAGGTAACGGCAATTGAACAGGTAAAATATTTCCCCGAAGATCAGCGTGTTGACCGCGACCGTGCGCGCCACCTCGTCGGACATGCCCTGCGCCTGCATCCACATGAACATCGACAGCGCGCCGATGACCAGCAGCACCGACACGAAGAGCGTACGCCAGATCAGAAAGCCGTTGAGCAGCGGCTCATCCGGGTCCCGCGGTGGACGCGCCATCACGCCCGCCTCGGGGCGCTCAAACGCCAGTGCCAGCGCCAGCGTCACTGCGGTGACCATGTTCACCCAAAGAATCTGGGCCGGCAGGATCGGCAGGGTCAGACCCAGCAGGATAGCGGCAACGATGATTCCAGCCTGACCGCCGTTGGTGGGCAGGATGAACACGATCGACTTGCGCAGGTTGTCATAGACCGTCCGGCCTTCCTCGACGGCATGCGTGATTGAGGCGAAGTTGTCATCGGCCAAGACCATTTCTGCAGCCTCCTTGGCCGCTTCGGTCCCCTTCTGCCCCATCGCCACGCCGACATCGGCCCGTTTGAGTGCCGGGGCGTCGTTCACACCGTCCCCGGTCATGGCGACCACCTCGCCGCGGGCCTGCAGGGCCGACACCAGGCGCAACTTGTGCTCCGGGCTGGCCCGGGCAAAGACGTCACAGTCGGCGACCGCCTCACGCAGCGCAGCCTCATCCATGCCCTCGACCTCGGCACCCGTCATCACCTTGCCATTGCCCCCCACACCCAACTGACGCGCAATGGCCCGGGCGGTCACGGCATGATCCCCGGTAATCATGATGACCCGCACGCCGGCCTCGTGGCACCTGGCCACCGCCTCAATGGCCTCGGCACGGGGCGGATCACTGATGCCGACCATTCCGAGCATCACGAATCCACCCTGTTCGATGTCGTCGAAGGTCAGGTCGACCTTGCTCGAATCGACCGAGCACCGGGCGAGCGCCAAAACGCGCAGGCCCTCCTCGGCCGCCTCGGCCATGCGCTCCTCCCAGTAGGCGCGGTCAAGCGGCACGTCCCCATCTGCCGTGCGCTGACAGGCGCAGAAGCCCAGCACCCGCTCGGGCGCCCCCTTGAGCAACACGAAACCGGCGCCTTCGTGGTCATGGTTGAGCGTGGCCATGAACCGGTGCTCGGACTCGAAGGGGATCGAGTCCGTTCGCGTGACCTGGTCGGCCAGAACCCCGCGATCGAGCCCGATGCGCTGCCCCAGTGCCAGCAGTGCACCCTCGGTCGGATCCCCCTGGACGATATGCCGACCGGCCTCGTCGCAGCCGAGCTCGGCATCGTTGCACAGCAGGGCCACCTGTCCGATGGATGCCAGTGGCGGATAGTCATCCAGGGTTACCGGCTGATCGTTGTCCAGCACTTCGCCGTCCGGACCATAGCCGACTCCTTCGACGGTGAACCAGCGATCGGCGGTCATGATCCGCTGCACGCTCATCTCGTTGCGGGTAAGCGTGCCGGTCTTGTCCGAGCAGATCACGGTCACGGCCCCAAGCGTCTCGACAGCCGGCAACCGCCGGATGATCGCGTTGCGCCGGGACATGAACTGCACCCCGATCGCCAGCGTGATCGTCATGATCGCCGGCAATCCCTCGGGAATCGCGGCCACGGCGAGCCCGACGGACGCCAGGAACATTTCCCGCGCACTGTAGCCGCCAAAAAGCACCCCGTAGGCGAAGGCGAAGCCGGCCAGGCAGAAGATCGCGACCGTGAGCCACCTTGCGAAGGACGCCATCTTCCGCAATAGCGGCGTGGTCAGGGTTTCCACCTCCCGCAGCATGGTACTGATGCGGCCGATCTGGGTGTCATCCCCCGTGGCCACCACCACACCGGTTGCCTGCCCGTAGCTGACCAGGGTGCCCGAATAGGCCATGCAGCGCCGATCACCCAGATCGGCCTGGGATGCCACCGCCCCGACCTGCTTCTCGATGCCCTCCGACTCGCCGGTCAGCGCCGCCTCCTCGACACGCAGGTTGCGCACCCGAATCAGACGAAGGTCGGCAGGCACCTTGTCACCCGACTGGATCGTCACCACGTCGCCGGGCACCAGCTTTTCGGCCTCGATCTCGAGACGCCGCCCCCCGCGGGTGACCACCGCCTTGAGCGACAGCATGCCGCGAATCGCATCCAGCGCCTTTTCCGCCTTGCCCTCCTGAATGAACCCGATGATCGCGTTGATAAGCACCACGCCGAGGATCACCCCGGTATCCAGCAGATGCCCGAGCAGGGCGGTGACGATCGCCGCCGCGATCAGCGCGTAGATCAGGACATTGTGGAACTGCAGCAAAAAACGTTCGAACGGTCCCTTGCGGTGAGGGGGCGTCAGCGTGTTGGGACCATGCGCGGCCAGACGGCGTTCGGCCTCTTCGGGCTCCAGTCCATTCGTACCGCTCTGGAGGGACTGGAGTACCGACTCCGGGTCCTGTGCATGCCAAAACGGTTGGCTGGACTGCCGGGTGGTTTCACCATCGGAAGGGGAATGGTCCTGGGACATGAGCATCTCCTCGGGAATATGGGCATCCGGCGCTTCCGGGCCTCGAGCCCGACAGGCAGCCAGGACTCGAGCCAGGCAGCTGGCCGACTGCCTATCCTATCGCCTATTTTCCCTTTGGCCACCCGGCGCCCCGACCGAATACGACCGTCATTTTTATCGCGCGCCCAGGAACCGAGGGCTGGTGCCCGAACCGGGCACTGGCTCCCGGGAACTTCGGATGAATCGAGGCCCTTGCCCGTCTGCACCGGCACGTCCTTGTGTCGACACAAGCCAGGCAGGTGCATGTTCGTTGACCGGCCGGACACCGCACGTTGTCAGGTGGTCGGCAGTCGACCCGGGCGTCATCCGGATTGCCCGGATGTACCTTGCCGGCCCTGAACGCCCGGTTGCGCTTGGCAGGGCGATCACTGCACGGGCCGCGGGCATTCGCCAGCGCCGCGTGCACGCCTGGCCCGCGCGGGGGCAATTGACTGGCATGCGCATCGCAACACAGGGGATCGGCATTCATGCAGACCCGCCCAAAGCTGCCCGTCGCCTGGCGCGCTTTATCCAGCGACTGCGGGGGGGGACAACCAGGCATGCTCAAATGCCCGACGGTCGCAAAGCGCCGTCCGCGTCATCCCTACCCTGATCCGCAACTTGGTTTCGAGGGCGTTGGACACGCGTCATGCCTGGCTGCTGGTGGCCTGGATGGCAAACGGCATGGCTCTGCACCGCACTCAGGTGATAAAGCCGGAGCCCACCGTCTGATGGCCGATATTCGCGCTGCCCGGAGCCATGACTGCCTGATCGGGCTGCCGGCCGCCGCAGTCACCGCCCCGGGGCTGGCGGGGGCGCTGTGTGACTGGCTGCGGCGGCTTGGCTCAAATTGGCCGGACGCCCGCAGCAAGGGCGGGCCCGGTCGTGAGAGGCGCTCTTGAGGGGTGCCCCGAGCCCGGCTCCCCGGCTTCGCTGCAGAGGCCGCGGATGGCTTCATGCAGAAGCTCATTAACCACCTGCACGCAATGAGCGACACACACCAAGGTCGGCAAGGCGGTCAAAACAGTCCGCAGGAGCCGTGCCTCACTCTTCCGGTTCTTCCGGTTCTTCTGGCTCTTCCGGCTGGACGTAGACGTAGGTTTCCGCCCGGGCGTTTGGCGGTATGGTTTCCAGGTCGCCCTCGGTGATCGGTCGGGTACTCACGAAGAGCTTGAACTGCAGTTCCATCACCTCGGTGCCGACAAAGTCGGGCGCGACAAAGGAGGGCGTGGCCGTGTTCGCGTCGGCGAGCTGCACGCCGCTGTCCTCGTCCGGCTGCCAGAAGTAATAAAGCCCCTCGACCTCGCGACCATCGGCAAAGTAGGTACCCGTGGCGTCAAGCTGCACCACGACACCGCCTTCCACGGTCTGCGCGGGGCCGGCACTGGCGATGATCGGCTCGTAAAGGAAGATGCTGATGCTGTCCTCACCGACTCCGTTGTTTCCATCCTCGACCCGGCACTGGAAACGCAGATCGGTCACGTCCACGGGCGGCTCGTTGCCTGATTCGGCGACCTCCACGTAGAGTAGAGACGGCTGGAAATCCTGGACCGGGGCGGGGACATCCAGCGGCTGCGCCGGATGCTCGACCCGCCAGTCCACCGGGAATTCATCAAACGGATCGATTCGCTGGAAGCTGACCTTCGGCACCGACCCCGCAGGCACGGTCCCGCCTTGGGCATCGCAGGCAATCACGACCTGATCACCAAGCGACAGGTAGCGGTTGGGGCCCATGGATACCCCGATGCCGGTCCCGGGCGAGACCTGGTCATCCACCGTCACGATCCGCTGATCATGGGCGCGCACCCCGGTATCGGCCACGCCGAACAGGCTGAACCGGTACGCGACCGGCTCCGGGAAGGACGGAAAGATTGCCTCCACCGTACAGGTCGCATAATCCGGGGTGTCTTCGCGAATGGCATCTTCGCAGTCCTGGCCGGACAGTCTCGGCATGTCGACGAGCTGCGGGTCGTGCGAGATCGGCTCGACTTCCCAGTAGAGATTCTTGAGATCACCGCGCATCGCCTCCACTTCCCCGGAAATTTCGATGCTGCGCCCGGAGGCCACGGTGATGCTGTCGCCTGCATCGACCTCCATCTCCTTGGGATTGAGGACATTGTTCTCGCCGCCACAGCCGGCCAGGCCCAGTGACAACCCAGCGGCTGCCAGTCCCAGAACGATTGGGTTCAGTTTCATATCAGCCTCTCCTTGTTGGCCATGAAAAATTTGTCTGAATGACGAATGCAGAGGATCGGACTCCGATCAGCTGCTGCCTGATGCGATACGGTTCGCCGCCCCTGGTCAGGCGTCGTTGTTGCCGGCCGTCACAATGCCGCGACTCTGCGAGAACGCCAGCATCCGGTCGATGCTTTCCACAGCCCGGGGAATGATCTCGGTCGGCACGGTAATCTCGTGTCCGGCGGGATCCTCCAGGGCCGCAAGCAGGTTGGACAACCCGTTCATGGCCATCCAGGGGCAGTGCGCGCAGGAAACGCAGGTGGCAGAACGCCCGCCGGTGGGTGCCTCGATGAGCGTCTTGCCCGGCGCCGCCTGCTGCATCTTGTAGAAAATGCCCCGGTCAGTGGCGACGATCAGGGTTTCCGCGCGACTCGCTGCTGCCGCCTTGATCAGCTTCGTGGTGGAGCCGACCACATCCGCCATCTCGACCACCGCCTCGGGCGACTCGGGATGGACCAGGATCTCGGCGTCGGGGTGCTGCATCCTAAGTTCGGCCAGCTTGTCGGCGCGAAATTCGTCGTGCACCACGCAGCTGCCCTGCCAGAGCAGCATGTCCGCCCCGGTCTGCTGCTGGATATACCGGCCCAGGTGCTTGTCGGGGCCCCAGAGGATCTTCTCCCCCCGATCGCGAAGATGACCGACGATCTCCAGCGCGTTGGACGAGGTCACCACCCAGTCGGCCCGCGCCTTCACCGCCGCGGAGGTATTGGCGTACACAACCACGGTTCGATCAGGATGCTGGTCGCAGAAGGCAGAGAATTCATCAATGGGACAGCTCAGGTCCAGTGAGCACTCGGCCCCCAGCTCGGGCATGATGACGGTCTTTTCGGGGCTGAGGATCTTGGCGGTTTCGCCCATGAAGCGCACCCCGCAGACTACCAGCGTCTGCGCCGGATGCGCCTTGCCAAAGGCGGCCATGTCCAGGGAGTCGGACACGCGCCCGCCGGTGGCATCAGCCAAAGCCTGCAGGCGTTCGTCGACGTAGTAGTGCACGACCAGCACGGCATCGCGGGCCTTGAGCAATTCACGAATGCGCCCTTCGAGCCTTTCGCGGTCGGCCTCGTCGACTGGCGTCGGCGGGTTGGCCGCCAGCGCCATCCGCTGGATCTTCGGTTCGAGGGAGACGGGAACCGAGCGGGATCGATCGACAGTCATGATCAAAGCCTCCGGCTGTTCAGCATCTGCACGGTCCCGGACACCGGATCGGACCGTACGCAGGATGTTCTTCTTCAGGGCGTTCGCAGGATCGACCCGGACTGGCCACCGGGCTGCCGGCCAACAACCAGATGCCATGACCGCAGCCCATTCAGGCGACCGGCTTGCGCACCCGGATGGACAGTTCCCGAAGCTGGTCTTCGTCGACCGCACCCGGTGCATCGGTCAGCAGGCAGGCGGCCGACTGGGTCTTCGGGAAGGCAATCACATCCCGGATGGAACCGGCCCCGGTCATCAGCATAATGATCCGGTCCAGCCCGAAGGCCACTCCGCCCATCGGCGGGGCGCCATACTTGAGTGCATTGAGCAGGAAACCGAACTTTTCCTCGGCCTCCGCCTCGTCAATCCCCAGATGCGCAA
Source organism: Halothiobacillaceae bacterium (assembly GCA_046541195.1). Lineage (GTDB taxonomy): Bacteria > Pseudomonadota > Gammaproteobacteria > Halothiobacillales > Halothiobacillaceae > JBKHDT01. The sequence goes on from JBKHDT010000008.1 coordinate 16,986, forward strand.
AGATCTTGCGCTGCAGGTCCATCGAGTGGATGCGCACCGACCCGCCGCCGAGCTCATAACCATTGAGCACGAAGTCGTAGGCACGGGACAACACGCTGCCCGGATCGCTGTCAAGCAGATCAATTTGTTCCAGCTTGGGGGAAGTGAACGGATGATGCAAGGCCACCCAGCGTTCATCCTTCTCGTCCCATTCGAACATCGGGAAGTCGACCACCCAGAGCGGCTTCCAGCCCCGCTCGACCAGTCCCAGGTCATGCCCCAGCTTGACCCGCAGGGCACCCAGAGACTCGTTGACCACCTGCGCCCGATCGGCACCAAAGAAGATCAGATCGCCGTCCTCGGCGCCTGTGCGCGACAGGATGCCGACGAGGGTTTCGTCCGGCAGGAACTTGACGATCGGCGACTGCAGGCCATCGCGCCCGGCATTGACGTCGTTGACCTTGATGTAGGCCAGGCCCCTGGCCCCGTAAATGGACACGAACTTCGTGTAGTCGTCGATCGCCTTGCGGGGCATCTCGCCCCCCTTGGGCACGCGCAGGGCCGCCACCCGGCCCTTCGGGTCCTTCGCTGGTGCGGCAAACACCTTGAAGTCCACGTCCGCCATCAGGTCACCGACATCCACCAGCTCCAGCGGGATGCGCAAATCCGGCTTGTCGGAGCCGAACCGCTGCATCGCCTCTGCCCAGCTCATCCGCGGGATCGGGTCGGGGAACCCGACCCCAAGCACCTTGGCGAAGACATCGCGCATCATGGCCTCGATCAGGCCCATGATTTCCTCTTCCTCAAGAAAGCTGGTCTCGATGTCGAGCTGGGTAAATTCCGGCTGGCGATCGGCGCGCAGGTCCTCGTCACGGAAGCACTTGACGATCTGGTAGTAGCGCTCGAAACCGGACACCATCAGCAGCTGCTTGAACAACTGCGGAGACTGCGGGAGCGCAAAAAACTCGCCCGGATGCGTGCGCGAGGGCACGAGGTAGTCGCGCGCCCCTTCCGGGGTGGCGCGGGTCAGCACCGGGGTCTCGATCTCGATGAAGCCCTGCTCGTCCAGGAAATGCCGGAAGTGCCGGGCCACCTGGTGTCGCAGCTTCAGCCGTGCCTGCATTTGCGGGCGGCGCAGGTCGAGGTACCGATTGCGCAGCCGGTGCTCCTCGGAGACCGTATCATCATCGATTTGCATCGGCAGGGGCTCGGCGCGGTTGAGTACGGTCAACGACCGCGCCAGTACCTCCACCTTGCCGGAAGTCAGGTTGGGGTTCTCCGTCCCCGCCGGACGATGCCGGACCTTGCCACGCACCTGGATCACGAACTCGTTGCGCAGGGTCTCCGCAATCGCGAACATCTGCGGGTCGTCCGGATCAAAAACCACCTGGACCAGGCCTTCGCGATCCCGAAGATCGACAAAGATGACGCCACCGTGGTCACGACGACGGTTGACCCAACCGACCAGAAGCACTTCCCCGTCCAGCAGGGATTCGTCGACCTGGCCGCAATACTGACTGCGCATGTTCATGAGTTTCCGGGATGTTTTGAATCGAGTTTTCAGGGCCGGGCATATTACCGCCAATCGACGCCCAATTCGAGAGCACCTCGGATCCCCCGCTCAGGAACCCGCCCCCGATGACGGGGCCTGCGACACCGTCCCATCGGGGAGAGGCTTGCGAGACTGCGGAACCACCACGCCGAGCGATACCACCATCCGGAACCCTTCCTCGACGCTCATTTCCAGCTCGATCACGTCTTCCTCGGGCACGAGGATCACGAAGCCGGAGGTCGGGTTGGGCGCCGTGGGCACGAACACCGTCAGGACTTTCTGGCGAGTACGCTCCTGCATCTCCCCGACCGAGTCGCCACTCAGGAAGGCCAGCGACCAGACTCCCTTGCGCGGATACTCGATCAAAAGCACCTTTCGAAAGGAGCGGGAGTCTTCCGAAACGAAGGTCTCGATGACCTGCTTGACCGCCGAGTAGACGCTGGAGACCAGCGGAATGCGGTTCACAATCGCCTCGCCAAGCGCAACGATGCGCCGACCAAAGAAATTGGCCGCCAGCGCACCGGTGGTGATCACGACAACGACCGCCAGCAGGACACCGAAGCCCGGCACGGTAAAGCCGAGCAGTTCCTCGGGACGATACTCCCGGGGCAGCAGCAACAGCGACTTGTCCAGAAATCCCACCAGCATGGTGATGACCCAGAATGTCGCCAGCAGCGGCGCCCAGACGAGGATTCCGGCAATCAGCCAGCGACGCAGCACAGGGATTTTCGGCTTGATTTCAGTCATGGCATCAGCCCAGGCTCAACAGAATCCACCCGGTCCAGGCCACGTAGAGACCGAGTAACGCGGCGCCCTCGATCCGATTGATCCGTCTGGCGCGGCCCCGAAAGGAAAACGCCATCAACATCAGCAGCAGGGTCAGACCCGCCATCACCGGCAAGTCCCGCTGCAGCAGATCAGGCTCCAGTGCCGTCGGCGCAATGATCACCGCCAGACCGGCCACGATCAGGGTATTGAAGAGGTTGGAGCCGATGATGTTGCCCAACGCCAGATCATGCGCGCCCTTGCGCACGGCCGCCAGCGACGAGGCCAGCTCCGGCAGACTGGTGCCGATCGCCACGATGGTCAGGCCGATCACCAGATCCGACAGCCCCAGTGCCTGCGCCACGTACACCGCACCCCAGACCAGCAGCCGGGATGCAACCACCAGCAGCACCAGGCCGAACACGACCCAACCAATCTGGATCGCCAGCGCCCGCCCTGCCGGCGGAGGATCGTCCGAGGCCAGCTCCATGGCCAGCGTGTCGCTCCTTCCGTTCATCCCCTGGCGAATCGACCACCCCATCAGCAGCACGAAGGCCACCAGCAGGATCAGTCCGTCCAGCCGGGTCAGCATCGCCTGGTGATAGGCCAGCACCAGCGTCAGCACCGTCACGGCCAGCAGCAGGGGCAACTCGCGCCGAACGACTGAGGAATGCACCGCGATCGGCATCAGCAGGGCCGTCAGCCCCAGGATCACCGCGATGTTCATGATATTCGAGCCGTAGGCGTTGCCCAGCGCAAGTCCGGGGTTGTCCTGCCAGGCGGCATTGACCGACACGAGAATTTCCGGAGCGGACGTTCCGAAGCCCACCACCAGCATGCCAATCAGCAGGGGCGGCAGGCCCAGCGCCCGCGCCACAGCCGTCGCGGCATCGACGAACCGGTCGGCGCTGTAAGCGAGCAGAACAAGTCCGCCAAGAATCGCCAGCGAGGCAAGCAGCATGGAAGGCTCCGGGGTAGATGAGCAAGTCGCACGGCGCCAGAAATGGGAAGCCCCGCCCACGTATTCTGGGGCAGGGCCGGTGTGCTGGCAATGTCATCGATTCGTACTGATGCCCCCTCATGTCGTGCCCTTGAACCCAAAAGCCGGACCGTCAAGAGCCGCGACACGCAACCCCTGCCAGCAGTTTGCCCGACATCAGCGGGCCATGCGCATGTAGGCGGTGGTAACGGCGACCTGACTTTCATCACGGGACGTCGGGGTCGTGGAACCATAGGCCATCCGGTCGTCCGTGCCCCACTCGGCGGATTCCGGGCTGCCCAGCGCGTGACGATCGATCTCCCGAACCTGCCCGAAAGCCGCATCCGCCCTGCCATCGATCATGGTATCAAGCATGCGGGCCAGCGAGGGCGTCATCCGCTCGATTCGCATGACATTCCGGTCGACCAGCCGGTAGGTGCCGGGATCGGCGTCCGGCTCGTGCCATGGCAAATTGACAAAGCACACCTCGAGCTCCTGCGGATTGCCATTGCTGTCCAGGTAGACATATTGGGTGCGGTCTTCCTCGTTGCGCCCCTCCGGCATATCGATCCCGGCCTCCTGCATGGCTTCAATCAACTCATCACCGCAGAGCGGATCATTCGTCGTCGCATTGACCCGGCCCGTCGGGTCGAGCGGATCATCGCCCGGCGGCCGTGCCGTGCCGTCGTAGAAACGCTCGTAGGCGATCGCCCAGCCCTGCACAAAATCGTTAATCGCCCGCTGGTACTGGGCATTGCGCTGCACATCCTTGCCGATCGACACGGTTGCGGCAATCAGGCCGATAATCACCAGCACGATCGCCAGTTCCACCAGAGTAAAGCCGCGACGTCGACACCCCACTTGGTTACCCCGCCTCCGGCGGGCGAGGCCTGACCCATTCCATTCAGCGTACCGGTCGTGCATCGGAGGCCTCCATGTTTTGCCAGATGCTGCCTGCAAGGCCCTCGGCCTCATTGAACAGCGGCTCAAATTCTTCCAGCTTGTCCTCGGTCATCACCTTGGTGGCTGCAGCCAACGCGACGGTCGCTGTGGCGGCGACCGCAGCCGCGGCATTGGTCGCGATGGCGGCCGCACCCGCTGCCAGAACGGGAGCCAGCGCACCCGCAGTGCGAATGGTTTGCGAAGTGGCAATCAGCATCAGCGCGGTCGCCTTGGCGGTGCCTGCAGCGGCAGAGGCCACCTTGGCCACGGAATCGGCGACCATCGCCGCTGCCATCCGATCGGCGAGTTGAAGCTGCTGCCGGTAGTCCTTCAACCCCCCCACAAGAATGGCCTGAGCGGTGGCCGCATTTGGATGCGCATGCCCGGAACTGGCCAGCAGCCCCCCACAGCCCAGCGCATCGAAGACCTGCTCAAACGAGCGCACCACCACCCGATCGCGATGAGTCACACTGCGTGGTGTGCTCGCCGCGGCAAAGGACTTTTCCTGGTTAAGGGCCGAAAAGGGATTTTCGGACACGCCCGCCGTCCAGCCCGGCATGGCCAGCGCATAGGCTACCGGCTGCGCGCCCCCTGTATCGCCCTCTTCAGCGGCTTTCAGTCGAGCATGCAGCTGATCCGGATCGTAGTCATCCAGTGCGCCAAGCCGGAGCGCATGGCAGAAATCCAGGCCGGTTCTTTTACCCAACGGCCAGTCAAGCGCGATCGGTGGCTGCTCCCGGGCAAGCAAAGGATGAAAACGGTCTCTTGAGACGGCCAGGTCCCGGTCCTTGTCTGACAGTTCATCGGCGGCCCGGTAGACACCGTAACGCAATCGGCCCAACCTGGGGTCGGCCAGATGCAGGGTCGCCCAGGGCAACGCCCCCACCACGTCATCCTCATCACAATCTTCCAGCCCGTCGCCATCGGTATCCGGGCAGGGCAGGCGCGCCTGCAGGGCCGCAAACCCGGTTAGCGCCGCGTCGGCCTCGCCGAGCGACACATCGGCTCGAAGATCCTGCACCCGGGTACCGGCCAGATCCGCCAGCCGCCATCCAAAGACAACAACCGTGCCCAGAAGGACCAGAACCAGGGTCGTCTCGACCAGCGAAATGCCCCGTTGCTGCAAGACTGGTACCCAAGTCAGGCGCCTTGTCCAATATTTACCCATGCGCCTGCTCCTCAATGATCCAGATCCACGGCCTTCTCGAAAGCCTCGCGTCGATTAATGCGCATTCGCGTAACATAAGGAGCCGCTGCCGCGGTCTGTTCTTGCGCCTTCTGGTAATTGAGTTCTGCCGTTGCGACTGCGGCTATGGCCGCCACTTCGGCGGCCACAGCTGCGGCGATGGCAACCGCTGCCGCAGCGGAAGCCTTGACGATCGCGGCAGTCAAAGAGCCGGCGGCAGCAATTGATCCCACGACCGCCAAGGCAATGGAAGAGGCGCCATCCCCGATGGCAATCGCCAGGTCAGCCGTGGCCAGAGTAAGCGTCGCGATGGCCAGATCACGGTTCATCTTGCGAACCCCTTCGGCGAACACCCGAAAATCCTCGTAGCCCGCGGCATATCGATGCAGATCATAAGCCGCATAAGCCTGCCGAGCCGCCGCCTCCACAGCCGCCACGCGCGCCGGACAGCCAAGCCGGCTGTACAGGGACAGCGGCGAGCGCGAGAGCACACGATCGTCATAATCCGAGCGTGCCTGGTAACCGACATGCTCAAACCGTCCGGGCTCGCGGTTCAAGCCATCAAAGGGATTGCCGCTGGCATCCCGGTCACGTCCACCCACGGCCAGGGCATAGGCCTGCTCAATACCGCCCATGCCTGCGAGCAGCTTGTCCTGCGGATTGTTTGCCAGATTCCCCACGGCCCGACACAGATCCAGCATATTGATCCTGTCATCCGGTGTAACAGCGCCCGATGGGGACGGAGGCAACCAGAGGCTGTACCGGTCCGTCAGGCGCGTCAGGTCCGCATCGGTTTCGGCTGTGGCCGAGAAGTGCCGGTACACCCCGTAGCGCACCGGCTCGACTACAGACAAGCCCAGGCTGCGGGTAGGCAGCCAGCCGGTGGTCTCGGTCTGGTCGCAGTCCTCCCAGCCATCCTGGTTGAAATCCGGGCAGGGCAGACGCGCCTGTGCCAGTGCAAACCCGAGCAGCGCATCCTCGGCCTGTTCAAGCTCAGTCCCCTCGAAATCCGAAAACAGGGGCAACTGCGCGATGCGGGGATAAGCCTGATAGGCCAACAGCCCGATCAGTGAAAGTGCGACCAGCGACAGGGCCGCCTCGACCAGTCCAAATCCCCTTTGCCGACCCGGTGTCCGGATACCGGGCAGCCAGTGTTTTCCCGTCATTGGATCGCCCCCCGCTTCAATGCCTCATTGAGGATATCCTCCGCACCGTCCCAGACCCCGATCTCCTCACCCTCCGGGTCCTCGGGGTTGTCACGTTTGGCCAGCAGGTCCTCGTAAGCGTCTCTCAATTCGCGGGCCTCCTGCTCGGCCTGGTCAGCCGCTGACTCCATCTCGTCGGCATGGAGGTCCTTGAGGTACCAGTCCTGATAACTTTGCATAAACGAGTCGAATAACCACCCACTGATCCCCACCCAGGCGGCGAGGCTATCCCGCTCGCTGATATACGCGCTATAGGCCGAATCACGGGTACTTTTAGCCGCCGAGATCTGATCGGCCGCAGCCGACTGCTCGTTACGTGCCTCGGCCAGCTGCTCCTCAAGCTCCTTGATCGACGCTTCCAACCGCTCGCGGTTAATCCAAGTGTCCTCGTTATCCGGATCGATCTCGCCGTCGGTATCCGGCGCGTCCGCCAGCGATTCTTGTGCTTCATCCAGGGCATCCTCGAGCTTGTCCACCTGCTCGTCGGCCTGCTCTTTCTCGGCCTCCGCCTCGTTCACCGCCTGCTCGGCGTCCATGTAAGCACGGTAGCGGTCATACAGTCTGGATACCCGCTCTCGTGCATCGGCATCAGACACGTCATCAGGTTTGGTGTCGATCACGAATGTCTCCAAAGCCTCTCGTGAGTCGCGATAGTCGCCCCAAGCGTCGTTGGCCTCTTCCCGCGCCTCATTGGCATCCTCGCGCGCCTCGCGCGCATCCTCGTCGGCGTCATCCGCCGCATCCTTCATGATCGCGAGCATTTCATCCCAATCGACATCGCTGTCGGCCAGCGCCGCACCGCTCTCGATCGCAACGGAGACGTACAGCCCGACCGCGACGAGCTGGGGGGGAATCGCGGCTACGTACAAGCCGACTGCCGCAACCGCCGCGACCACGGCGGCAGTCGCCGCCGCCACGGCTGCTGCCATCACCGGAATCGCAGCGCAACCGACCAGCGCAGCACAACTGCCAATAGCCGCTTTCAGCTTGACAATTGCTTGGGCCAGCTCCCCCTTTGCCGCCAGCGCTGTGCTGACCACAAGTATGCCCTTGGCCACCAGAACGGCGGTCTTCACGGCTGCCACCAAGGCCTTGACCCCGGCAATCACCGTGGTCCACACCTTCTGGCTCTCGACTTCCGCCACGACCTCAACGGCCTGACCAATGGCATGCAGGCTCGCCATCGCGTCCTGACAGGACAAGGCATCGAACAGGGCCTGAGCCCCGCGGGCCATGACCTGGTCGTCATATCCCGGCCCACCGGCACGCAGCGGCGATTCCAGGCGCGCGTTCTGCCAGTCGGCGTTGTGCCCCTCAAAACCCCGGAAGCGGTTGCCCGAATCGTCGGCCGCGGGGGTCAGGGTCTCGCCGGGATCCGCCAGGCCAAAGGCCACCGGCAGGTCGGTGGTGTTCTCGATATCCCGGACAAAGGCCTGACTGCCGTCATGACGCACCTCGTCCAGGGCCGCACAGAAGTCCAGCACGTTGACGCCATCGGCACGAGCGAAGGTCTTGTCGAGGTCCTCCATATCCGCGTTCTGCCAGTAGTCCCACCTGCCGGCCCGGAAACGCTGGACCTGTTCGGCCAGGCGGGGGTCTACAACATAACCCAAACGCACCAGACCCGGCCGGTAGCCGGCCAAGTCAAGTTGCACGGTATTCGCCGGCAAGAACCCCTTGGCGGGTATGCCAGGGTCATGGGCGCACTCCTCGTCCTCCGGCGTATCGGCACAGGGTGCGCAGTCTTCCTCGCCATCCCCGTCGAGGTCCGGGCAGGGCAGCCGGTGGTGCTCGGCGAGAAAGCCCAGCAAGGCCCGCTCGCCCTCGTCGAGCAGTTGCGCCCGCGTATCCACCTGCAGACGATGGTCATAGAGCGTCTTTGCCGAATAGCCCAGCATGGCGACCACGGCAAAAAGCCCGACCGCCACCGTGGCGGCGAGCAAGGCCATGCCACCCTGACTTCTGCCGACAGTAGACCAGCCCGAGTTGAACACATGCGGCTTTCCGTCCATGTGCATTACCCTCCCGTGGATGCCCAAGCCGCCTGGCGAACCAGCTCGTAGATCGGCAGCAGCAGGGCAACGATCAGCAGGATGAACAAACCACCGGCGAAGATGATGATGACCGGCTTGAGAATTTCAGCCAGCGAGCTCACCAGGTAGTCGAGACGTGCCCGGTACTCCTCGGCCAGGTAGCTGAGCTGCTGGTCCAGGGCACCAGACTCCTCGCCGACATTGATCATGCGCACAGCCATTGGCGGAAACCCGCCGACCCGGCGCATGGCGGCGCTGAGCATCTCGCCGTTGGCCATCAGGTCACGCATTCGCGAGAAGCGCTCCTTGTAATACTGGTCCGCCAGCGATCGCTCCAGAACGTTCAGGCTGCCCAGCAGGTCAACCCCGGCCCGGACAAGCAGCGCCAGGTTCTCGGCGATGTAGGCCATGCCCGAGGCGGTCACGATCACCCGAAGGATCGGGATTCGGTGTGCGAGCCGGTGCGCGAACCGGCGGGTAGGCAGGTGATAGCGAACCAGCATGATCAAGGCAGCGACGCCGGCCACCAGCCCGACCAGCGATGACAGCGCGTTTTCTTCCGCCCAGTCGGAAAAGGCGAGCAGGCCGCGTGTGAGCGCCGGCAGCTCGAGCTGCATGCTGTCGAAAAGCTCCGAAAGGTTCGGAATGACGTAGTAAATCCAGAACAGCGCCGCCCCAATGATCGAGGCAAACACGAAGGCGGGGTAGATCAGCGCCCGGCGAACGTCCCGGGTAATCGAGACCAGCCGCTCGATGTGCTTGGCCGCTTCCAGCAGCATCCGGTCCAGGGCGCCGGTCTCGTCCCCGATCACCACCAGATTGCGTACCGTCTCGGGGAACAGCTCGGGATAGCGCGCGAAGGCCGCGCTGGTGGTCGCGCCCGCATCCAGTTCGGCCAGGATCAGCCGCGCGACATGCGCCACGCGTCGCTGGTCCCGACCGCGTTCCTCGGCAATGGCCTTGAGCGCGTCCTGCAAGGGAATCCCCGATCGGGTCATGACCCCGAGATCGCGCAGAAAGCCGGCCAGCTCCACCATCGGCAACGGGCTGCGAAACAGCCGCACCATGCCGTTGCCCAACTCTGCGACTGCACCAGGCAGGCGCACCAGGGTCAGCACGGTGGCGTCGTAATGAGCCTCCAGCCACTGCCGCGCCGAGAGGTCCTGGGTGACGGCCAGGCGCAGCACCCCCACCTTCAGTCGCTTCGGCGGCACCAGAATCCGGTAAAAATAGGTATTCATCGCGCATCCCCCTCACCAAGAACGCGGACGACCTCGTCCATGGTGGTCTGGCCCTTGGCAACCCGCGTCCGCGCCAGCTCGATCATCGGCCGGAACCCTCGCTCGTGCGCCGCCTCCATCAACCCATGACGGCTGGCCGCCTCGGCAATTTTCGCGGCAAGTGCCTCGTCGATATCCAGGATTTCGTACAGGGGCATTCGCCCGAGGTATCCCGAACCGCCGCAACGATCGCACCCCTTGCCACGCATGAGGTCAGCCGGCGTGCCTTCGCCCAGGAATCGATCGATTGCGTCGCTGCGCTCCTCGGGTTCAGAGCAGAACGGACAGTTGCGCCGCAACAGGCGCTGGTTGACGACCCCGAGCAGGTTGTCGGCGATGATGTCCGGCCGCAGCCCCATCGGCACGAGCCGCGGCACGACGCCAAAGACGCTACCCACGTGCAGGGTCGAGAGCACCAGGTGACCTGTCGCCGAGGCGACCACCGCCGCCTGAGCGGTTTCCGGGTCGCGGATCTCCCCGACCAGTATGACGTCCGGATCGTGACGCAGAAAATGACGCAGCGCCACGTTGAAGTCATAGCCGGCACGCCGGTTGACTTCGGTCTGGCAAATGGTGGGCAGCCGGTACTCGATGGGATCTTCCACCGTAAGCACGTTGCGCTCGATCAGTGCCTGCAGTCGCAGAGCCGCATGCAGCGTAGTGCTCTTGCCCGAGCCGGTGGGACCGGTCATCAGCACCATGCCCGAGGGCTTGGAGAACATGCGTCGCAGCATGCCGACATCCTGCTCGAGGAATCCGAGCTGCTCGAGCCGGGCCAGATCCACCCGCTCCGGAAGCAGGCGCAGGACCATCCGCTCGCCGTGCTCGGTAATCAGTGTCGAGACCCGGATGGTATGCGGCTGTTCGAGAACCACTGCGCGGAAGCTGCCATCCTGCGGCTTGCGCTGCTCGGAGATGTCCAGTTCTGCCTGGATCTTGATATAGACCAGCAGGCGGGCCAGATCGGCGGAAAGCGCAAACACCGGGCGCAACACGCCGTCCACGCGTACCAGCAGGTGGTAACTTCCGGGTGCGGGATCAATGTGGATGTCGGTGCCACGGTCCCGCACCGCGAGATGCAGGATGTACTCCAGCAGGCGCTCGGGAGCACGGGTGCGATCGACATCCGACATCAGCGAGCGGACCTCGCGACGAATCAGCTCGTCAACGGGATTCTGGGCAAAGTAGTAGTGATGCCGCACCAATTGCTGGATTGGCGTGAACTCGCTTTGCACCATCCGGCACTGCATCCCCAGCCGACGACGGACAATATCGGCTACCCGGTCGGGCAGGCCATCACCCAATGCCAGCGAAAGCACGCCCTGTTCGACTTCCAGGGGCAGGAAGCCGTTGTTCAGGCAGACTTCGCGGGGCAGGCGGTCCAGCAGTTCCTCATGCGGGCGAGGCAGGCGATCCGGCGCCATGAAGGGAATGTCACGCTGTTCGGCCAGAAGCATGGCGACATCGGCCTCCGTGACCAGACCGAGCTGAACCAGAATGCGGCCCAGCGGCGTATCCGAAACGGCCTGCTTCTGAAGCGCGTACTCCAGCTGCACCGCCGTGAGCTTGCCAGCCCGCACGAGGCGCTGACCCAGTGCCCCGCGAACTTCCGGAACCTCTGCCCGGTGGGCTGCCGCCGCGGTCGTTTCCGCTCCCGCCGTTTCTGCCATCTGAATTTTCCTCTCCAATCCATTCGCGCCACGCCCCAACCCGGCCCCCGCCTTTCGCCCGGGGCCGGGCACTGAAGCCCGGCCCGGCGCCCGAGAGCCACCTCAGCCGGAACCGGAAACCGCCCGCAAGTCGTCCCGGCGCTCCACCGGCCCGACTGTCGTTGCCTCGTCGGACGAATCCGGCTTGCCCTGCGCGACAACCAGCACCAGAAACTGCGTCCAACCATCAAGGCGCGGCACTTCGGTGATGCCAACCTGCTCAAGCATCCGGATCAATCCGGACTCGGTCTTCGGCCCGAATACCCCGTCGATTGCGCCTTCATAAAATCCCGCCTCGGCAAGTCTTGTCTGCAGCCAGGTCACCCGGGCATTCCAGTCCGGCGAATCAGGCAGTGTCCCCGCCGTGAGCGCGTAACGCGCGCCTTTCGCGGTCCACTGGCAGAAGGCGCCGTCTGCCAACCCACCGAGCATCTCCCCCCCTGCCTTGGGTACCGCCACCATGACCCAGCCTTCACCGGCCAGCCAGAGCGCCTGGCTCGTGGCCTGTTCCGGCTCCACGGACAGCAGCTGGGCCGCCCGACTCTCGGAAAGTCCCAGGTCGGTCAGGCAGCGGCCCTCTTCAGGCAACTCAAGCGGCTGGGGCCGGGCGGAAAAGTCGAGCGCCACCAGTTCGGGAATGCGCATCGCCGTTGCATCCGAGGTCGCCTGCCCGGCATTGTCCCGCTGCCCGGTCTGCGTTCCTTCAGGCACCGCGATGTCCGGCCCGGCAACGGGCTCCGGGGTATCCGAGCGCGTCTCGACCGCCTCGGCCCAGGGCGCCTGCCAGCTGGCAAGTGCGTCGCCGGGCCAGGGCATCTGAGCCAGACGTGGGCCGAAGGCGTACCAGGTCACGGCTGCCACCGCGACCAGAACCACGGCAGCCTGAGCCCACCTGCGGGGACGGGCGGCTCGTCCCAGTGTCAACTGCAACTCCGAAGCGGCCTCGTCCACCAGGCTCCGGTGGATCACGGGATCACCGCTACCAAGCACGCCATACAGGGCGCGGTCCATCAGCTGGTGCACCCGTCTCGGATTACCCCCGGTCAGCCGATAGATTCTCTGCGCGGCGCCACGACCGAGTCGGATACGGTCACCGGCACCCGCATGCGCGAGACGAAAGCGGACGTAGTCGGTCACCTCCGCGGGCGTCAGCGGCTGCAAACGAAGATGCAAACCAATCCGTGAGGCAAGCTGGCGCAGCCGGCGATCGGCAAGCCCCCCCTCAAGCTCGTCCTGACCGCAAAGCACGATCTGCAGCAGCTTGGCCTGCCGCGTCTCCAGATTGGACAGCAGGCGCACCAGCTCCAGTGAGGCAGCATCGAGTTGCTGCGCGTCATCCAGCAGCAGCACACACTCATGGCCGGCGGCATGCTGCTCCAGCAGGAAGGCGTTTAGCCGCTCCACGTCGGCGGCCATGCTGCCGGTGGGCGTCAGGCCGAAATCCTTGAGGATCGTCGCAAGCAGTTCTTCCCCCTGCAGGAAGACGTTGAACACCCAGGCGACCCGCGCGTCCTGTGCATGGAGGTCGGCGAGCAGTCGGCGCAGCAAGGTGGTCTTTCCGGTCCCCACCTCACCGGTGACCAGGACAAACCCCTTGCCCGCCAGTACGCTGTGCAGCAACTCCGCGTAACCGCGCTCCACGCACTCCCCGCGAAAGAAACTCTCTGCATCCGGGGTTGGCGGAAACGGATTGCGCGACAGCCCCAGCCGCTGCACGTGCAACGGCAGACGGTTGACCGGCTTTTCCGACTGGCTTGCCATCCCGACCCTCCTGTCACTCAAGGGCGCTGCTGCCGAATCTTGGCCAGCAATTCCAGGTTGGCCCTGGCTTCACGGTCCTCCGGCACACGGCTGAGCAGTTCCCGGTAGAGGCGCTCGGCCTGCTCATGATCCCCGCCCCGGAATGCAACCCAAGCCTGCGCACGCAGGCGCGTCAGGGAAGGCCCGGGCAGGTTCGCCTGCAGGTTGGCCAGTGCACTCCTGGCCGCCTCAAGATCACCGACGCGAGTCACTTCCACCCACTGCGCGATGCGCTGCCGATCCGCCGGCCCGGCCGCGGGAGGAGGGGCAGATGCTCGATCGTCCTCGGCCGACTGCCGATCCCGCGTGGTTTCGCGGGTGATTTCGATCACCGCCTCCTCCGCCGCAGGATCTTCCAGCGGGACCGGCGCCTCGTCGGGAGCGATCTCGACATGAACCTTGCCGGTCTCGGCCGAAGCCCCGCTCGAACCTGCCGTTTCCTGACCGCTTATCCTTTGCGGCGCGTCCGCTTCTGAAACATCCGCCATTTCGCCGCGGGACGTCCCCGGGTCCTGTTTGACTTCAATCGAGGGGGCCTGTGCAACGAGATGTTCGGCCCCTTCGGGAAGGCGGCTATCGGCAGCAGACGAAAGCTCCTGATCAGCCGCTTCGATATCACCAGTCTCCGACGCGGACGCGACGGATCCGGACATGGTGGCTGAAGATGCGCCTTCTCCAAGGATCGGTCGTGTCGATTCAACTGCCGCCGGCTCGCCGGCGGGGTCTGCCGCACGATCGGTTGCAAAGGCGAGCAGGGAGCCGGTCACGCCCAGCGCAAGCGCGATCATCCCGCCCCCCAGCCAGGCACGGCGGCGCCGAGCAACGCCTGCTGCCCTGGCTGCCCCCCCGGGCAGCGGAGGCAGCGCCGGGCGGTCGCCTTCTTCCTCGGCCGAGCGGATTGCTTCGTAAATCAGACTCACAGCACCTGTACCCTCAGCACCATGACCAGTTCACGGGAACGCTTGCGCGAGTTGGTATTTCCGAAGACCTTGCCAATCAGCGGGGCGCCACTACTGCCGTCGGCACTGTGCTGGTCGATCAGGCCACCGAGCACAACGACATCACCATCTCCCATCGAGAGCGTCGAGGTAATACCCTTGTAGGCGACCTGCGGCAGCGTCACCTTGTTGCCTTCACCCACGTCCTGCAGCACCAGGCTCGCCCGGTCGACTTCGCTCTGCATGGGATGCACCAGCAACTCGACCTTGCCGTTCTCGTCAATCGACGGCATCACGCCGATGATGACACCGCTGAACACGGAGTCAGTCTGGACCTCGGTGGAAACCAGGCTGTCGGTGGTCGTGGGGCTGACGGTCGTCCGCGTCTCCGATACGTAGCGATTGGTCTGCCCGACACTCAGAATCGCTGGCGTATGGTTGCGCACCCGGACGCTCGGGTTCGAAAGGATCTGCACGCTGCCGAAGGCCTCAAGCGCATCCACGGTCACGGAGATGGCCGGGGTGGAGAATCCGAGGCCGAGCGAGGCCGTGTCCGCCCCGCCGACGCCGACATTCTGCCCGCCGAAGGTAATGTCCCGGGCCGGCAGCCACATGCCCTTGTCCCCCGTGAAGCCGGTCGAACCGCCGCTGATGGTGGCCGGCGCGGTCCCCAGCGTACTGGCCACGCGATTGCGCAGGAGGTTCCAGTCCAGCCCCCAGCGGAAGTCGTCATTGAGCGTCACGTCCAGCAGCTGGGCTTCGATGAGCACTTGCCGGCCCATGACATCCTTGAGGTTGTCCACCAGGGTGGCGACCCGGTTGACCTGGGAGGGCCGGGCGCGCACCTCCAGCGTGCCAGAAGAGCGGTTGATGGAGTAGCCAGCGTTCCCCGGACGGATCTCGCTCCGGTCGTCCTCTTCCTCGTTATCCCGCGCATTGCCGACGATCCGGGACAGGGCGACATCGAGTTGCTCATAGGGGTCGACACTGTCCGCGGTTCCGCCCCGCAGGGAAAAGTCGCCCTGAATCAGGTTGTCAGAGCCCCCGCCATCTCCACCGCCTCCTCCGAAGACGTTGCCTCCGGCCGCGAGGTTGAGATCCATGACGGTGTTGAGGAAGTCCACGTTGAAGACACGGTCCTCGAACACCCCGATCCGAATGACATTGCCGCGTCGCCGCACCGCCAGATCAAAGGCGTCGGAGATGTGATCGAGCAGCTCCCGAGCCGTGACGTCGGGCAGGAACAGCGAGGCGCGCTTGTCGATATCCAGCACCTCGGGCTCCACGATCAGACTGGTCTCGGTCTCCTCGGCCAGGACCTGCAACACCGCAGTCAGCGGAGCATCATGCAGCCTGACCGTGACCACCATGTCCTCGAGCGGATCGTACTGCGGCTCGACCGCCTGTTCGATTGGGTCCTCGTTGACCTCCTCGATCTGCGCGTGCAACTCGTCGTTGATCGAGCGAAACTTTTGGGATTCCTCGACCAGCCGGTCGGTCACCCGCTTGTAGGCTTCATGCTCCACTTCGCCCATGGTCGTGACACTGCGCGGCGGATTCTGCGCACAACCGACCAGGCCCAGACTCAGGGCGACCAGGACTGCAGCATGATTGCGAAGGCGTGTATTGATCGTCATTTCGACCCAGGTTCCTTGAAGTTTCAGTCAGCTTTTTTCGGGTTTCTGGCCTCTGGTTGACCAGGCTCAACGATTGATCAATCTTGCGGCGAACTGTCCGGCCGTGAGCGCTGCCGAAACCCCGTCGTAACGCGCACTCATCGGCATGGCAGGCGGCGGCAGGCAAACTGGCTCGCCGGCGGGTGGCTGGGGCAGGTCGATGCCGCCACCGGGCGCCATTCGACGCTGCGGACCGGGCAGCACCACCGCCACGGCCGGGTAGGCGAGAATGTCCGCGCAGGATGGCGTGCCGCCGGCCAGGGTCGCCACGTGCGGCTGGTTGGGATCCAGCGTGACGTCCTCGGGCACCCTCGGGCCGGACGATCCGGCATCCGCGCTGTCGCCCTCGTCCTCGGAGCCCTCACCAGAGCCCGAGTCTTCGTCATCATCGGCAGGCGGTTCCGGCTGCAGCAGCGCCAGCCAGCGCAATCCTTCCACCAGATGTTCGATTCCCGATTCCGGGTTGTCGGCACGCTCCTCCCGGTAGGTCAGGTCAATCGATTCGCCGCGGTACACCGCGTAGAGGCCCCGTTCGGCCCGCGCCGGGCGGGACAACCCGAGCGTGTGATAGGGAATCCAGCCGTAGCTGTCGGCGCTGACGCAGGAACCGGAATCGGCGCGGCTCTCGTGTCCGTCGCCATTCAGGTCTGGACAGGGCACCCGATGCTGTTGTGCGGCGTACTCGACAACCCGGGCAAGAACCTGATCAGCCTGGGCGGCGGCGTGTTCGCGCGCCTTGCCACCAACCATCATGTTGGCCGCCACGACGGCCGCGCCACCGACCACCGCCGCAACCATCAGGGCCACGGCGACTTCCACAAGCGAAAAGCCATCCTGCCCTGAACGCCATGCCGGACGCTTGACCCCGCTCATTGTTCGAACGCCTCCATGTCGACGTCCACGTGCAACTGCGACTGCAGGGCCTGCATCTGCTCGACCATTTCCTCGATCCGATCCAGATCAGCGTCATCGCCGCGCTCGGCCTCGGCCTGCATTTGCTCGGCCAGCGATTGAAGTTCACCGGCAATCGAGAGATTCTCGCGCAAGGCATGGAGGTCAATGCCACCAAAACGGTGCTCGCCGGTGATTTCCTCCATGCGGACCAGCGCCTGATCAAGCGCCTCAAGATCCGGCTCCTTCTGCCGAGACAGGCGGGCCATCTCCAGCTGCAGTGTCTGCATTTCGGCCATCTGCGCCTCGTCCAGAATCGGAAGCTCCGGCTCGGGCATGGCCGGGATGTCCGGACGCGCGGCCTCATCGGTGACCGGCCCGCCGGGCTCGGGCTGTGCGGACTCTTCCCAGGGCCGGAGACCATCGTCCGCAGGAGCGGTCTCGTTCTGGCCATCAGCCGGTTCGGACACGGCGACCGGGGGTTCGGGCGCAGGCCGAGGCTCGGGGGCCGGTTCGGTGCCGGAAGCTGCGTCCGGGCCCGATCCGGTCAATGCGTCCTGCCGCATGTGCACCACGACCTCCATGATCAGAAGTGCCGCGAGCAGCAACGCGATCAACCCCGTCAGTACCTTGCTGGTCGTGCTCATGGAATCCTCTCCAATACCTCATGCGGGTCGCCGTGAGCTGCATGATCCCGGGTGGTTCGTCTCGGTCGCGCGGCGGCCCCGGGGGCTGCCACCGTGCCCCGCACTGAATCCACTCGGGAAGACCCGGTCACGGGTGGATTCGCCCCACCCGCAACTCGCCGTTCATTTTCAGCACCAAAAGCTCGTCTCCCCGTTCAATCTCCACCGTCTCGGGCGTGATGGCCGAGATGACCCCACCGCTTTCGAGCGCATCGCCGAGCATGTAGAGTTGTCCGTCGATGAGCGCGCGGGCGCGTTCCTCAGCCATGAAGACCATCTGCAGCATCGGTGGCGGAGGCGGCTCCACCGCAACCGATTCCGCCGCGGCCTCCCGCGCCTTGCGCTCGGCCTCATCCTCGACCTCGGCCTCAGCGGCCAGATCCTCGTCCATCGATTCGGGTTCCCGGGGTACCTGAGCCAGGAAGTTGCGCCCCGTCAGGCGTTCAGTCATTCGTCTCTCCGAAGCCGCGGCCTCCAGCATCTCAAGGTTGGCGGATGCCGAGGCCAGGCGGTCTTCCAGGCGCGCCAGCCCCGGGTTCGGGGCCGGCTCCTGGACGGGCGCAAGCGCCCGCGTCTGGATATTGCTGCCCCGAATCATCTCGTAATACACGACGGCACCACCGATCAGCACAAGCGCCAACGCCAGCCCGGTCAAGCGTGCGACATTCACGTCGTTGTCTCCTTGCTCAGCCGATAGGAGAAGAATCCGGTACCGCGGCTGCGACTGCCCGGGTCCAGAGCCTCCACGTCATATCCGAAGCCTGCAAGCCGCGAGATGAAGCGGGTCAGGTCGGCATCAGCACCCGCCTCGAACATCCCTTCGATCCGGTAGGATCGACCGCCGTCGGCGGCTGCGACCCGCATGATCCGGATCCGGGCATCACGCAGTGCCTCCTGCAGGTCCAGAAACACCTCGCCAGGCGAAGCGCCACGCCGGGCTTCGGCCAGTTCGTCCACCAGCGCGAGATCCTCGGCAAGATCGTCCAGAAGCGCTCCGGGAGGAGGCTGAGCCGGCATGTCCGCGGAGATGCGAGCTGCTTCCGCCTCAAGCACGCTGGCGCGCGTCTGCATCCGTTCCGCCTCCTGGAGGTTCTGCCAGGCCAGGCCCCCAAGACCAACGGAGGCGACCAGCGAGGCAGCGGCAAGAGGCAGACGCAGGCGCTCGGCGAAGTCCGCGACCCGTAAAAGCGGTGGCTCAAGCGTTGGCGTGCGCGCCAGCATCCGGCCGAGGCTCCGATCGACCCGCAGGTAGCGCCACTGGACTTCGGGCCCGGCCGATTCCTCGACGAACTCGAGCGACAGATCATCCGAGGGAGTGTCTGACGCCGGCTCAACCTCGGGCTCCGACTCGACCGCCTGCCCCGGGAGCCGCTGCACGACCGGACGCCCCGCAGGCAGAACCTCCCGGCCCAGACGGTCAGACATCCGCCCCCTAAGACTGGCCGCATGGGCTTCTGCGTCCTCCCCGTCGACAGCCAGCGTCATGGCGAACAGATCAAACCAGTGAATCCGCTCTGCCTCGGTCACCGCCCGCCCGAGCTGATCACGCTCAACCCGCGAGAGCAGCGAGTCCAGCGCAGAGTTCAGCGCTTCCTGCTCTTCCTGGTAGGCCGTGACCGACTCGTGCGCCATCTCGCCCCGGTGCCAGGCGGCAAAATGCATCTGTCGACCCCAGCGCACGAGCACGCAGCCATGGCGACGCGCCAACACCAGAAGCAGTTGCCCCAGCGCATGGGTCTGAACCGGGTAGGCCTGACGGCGCGCCCAGTCTCCGAGCATCTGCCAGTCACGCAAGGCGACTGCGGTCAGGAAGCACGAAGTGGTTCCGGATACCGAATGGCTCCAGTGCGGGATCAGTCGCGATTCACCCTCGATCAGCCCCTCGCTGCGCAGGCGCTTCTCGATGGTCGGCAGGGCAAAGCGTTTTTCGACCTCCGCCCGGTACAGGCCAATGGTTGCGTCGGGAAAGTCTGCAAGCAATTGAGTCGGTCGATCCACGACCTGCTGCTCGTCCAGCACAACGATTTCACCGGCGCGCCCGAGGCCAAACCACTGCTCATCCACCAGACAGATCAGTTGCTGCTTCATGAGTCCGCTCACTCCAGAAGCCGGAAGTGCGCCTTGCCACGGAGGGTCAGGCGCAGCGGCTGGTCCACCACGTCGTTTACATCAAACAAGCCGGCATCGACGTGCGTGACGGCCAGGTCCATGTCGTCCACCGCGAAGTGACGAGACTGACCCAGCATGATATCGGCGAGTACTCGCTCCGCTTCATCCCGATCAAGCTGAACCTGGCGCAGTGAAACCCGCCGGGCACTCCATGCCTCATCGCGGTATCCCGAAGCGTCAATGCGTTCCCTCAGATCCTCGACCAGAACGGCCAGCTGCTGCTGACGCTCGGCATCCGCCACCCGCTGCTCGGCCTCGGCCAGAGCGAACTGCGCCGAACGCACGGCCTGCGCAGCCTCAAGCCGCTGCTGCGTGGCCAGGTAGGCCAAGGCCAGCGCCGCGACAAGCAACAGGGCCAGCAATGCCGTCACCACCAAGGTCACCGGGCGATGGGGCACCCGGGTTCCGCTTGAAAGGCTCATCGACTCACTGCTCCATGATCCAGTGCGCGGTCAGCAATACGACCCGATCCTCATCGAAGGTCCGTCCCTCCTGACGACCGTCTTCCGCGACATTGCCCACCCCTTCCTGCTGGGCAACCGTGTTGTTGGCAAGCCACTGATGGCCAGGACGGTTGGCGGTCTCCGAATCATCATTGGTGTTTGCGGTCTGGATACGGAAGCGACCCTCAAGCGCATCGGGCTTGCCATCGATCACCTGATCCAGATACCGCGCCAGATCCGGCGTCAGGCCACGCAGCACCATCACGTTGCCGGCACCGCTCTCGGTGCGGGGCGGGTTCCACTGGAAGCAGACCTGTAGTTCGACCGCATTGCCGTTGGTATCCTGATACAGATAACGGTCCTCGCGCCCCTCACCACGCCCAGGCGGCATGCGGATACCGGCCCGCTGCATGAGCTGGCGCAGGTTCTGCTCGGCCAGCTCGCGGTCACCCGCGCCGACCTCGTCTTCCGTATAACCCTGGCCATTGCAGATCTTCAGCCCGGTATTGGCAAAGTTTTCCGGAATGCCGGCCAGCGCCCCATCCAGGTTGCCACCTTCACCGGTATTCGAGCCGCCAATGGTGGCCTCCTCACCATTGACCATGTAGGTCGGCGAAGTCTGCACGTCCCCCAGGACTACGCCGGTCCGGTTGTAGTACTCGTCGTAGGCCTTCTTCCAGCCCGTGACGAACTTGTTAGAGATCTTGGCGTACTCCGCATTGCGCTGCACGTCCTTGCCGATCATGACCGCGCCAACGATCAGACCGATGATGACCAGCACAATCGCCATTTCGATAAGGGTGAAGCCCCCAACCCGCCGACGCGTTCCGACTTGCTTGATCACGCTCATGCCAACACTCCCGCCTTACTGGTTCATCTTGTAGTGCGCGACGACGACCTGCACCTGGTCCTCGTCAAGCCCGGCGCCATCACCGAGACCTGTCTCTCCATAGGCCTGAGTATTGTCGGCCTGCCATTGCTGGCCGGGCGCATTGTCCGTTTCACAGGTCGTGCCCTCACGCCGGAACATCCCCTCGCACTCGTCGGCCTTGCCATCGACCATCTGGTCCAGGGCACGAGCAAGATCAGGGGTCAGGCCGGTGAGCACCATCACGTTGCCCGAGCCGGATGCTGTCTCGGGCGGGTTCCACTGGAAGCACACCTGAACTTCTTGCGGGTTGCCATTGCTGTCCAGGTACACATAGCGGTCCTCGGAGCCCTCGGCCCGCCCCGGCGGCATGCGCACGCCAGCGCGCAGCATGAGCTGACGCAGGGCAAAATCGCCCGTAGCATCCGTATCTTCTATGCTACGCCCCATGTCCTGCCCCACCGCGCCCTGGCAGATGGCATTGGGTTCGTCGGCATCACCCATGTCCCGACCGGAAAGACTGTCCCCGTTACCATCAAAGTTCGCGCCGTTGACCATCAGCCGCGGCGCGGTCTGATCATCGCCGAGTGGTACGCCGGTGCGCTGGTAGTAGGCGTTGTAGGCCACCACCCACTGGTCCACGAATTTCTGCTTGATCTTGGAATATTCCGCGTTGCGCTGGACATCCTTGCCGATCATCACGGCACCGAGGATCAGACCGATAATCACCAGCACGATGGCCATTTCCACCAGCGTGAAACCGCCGGCACCCCGAATGCGCTTTTGCATCATGTTTTTCTCGCCTCCCTATCCGGGCTGAATCCGCTTTGACTCGAACCGAGGTTCACCACTGCTCAGGGGAATACCTGGCCACGCCTTTCCCGGGCGCGGCTCAATGCCCGCTAGCGCGAACGGGTGACCGACCGCCGCCCTCGGACTCCGGTACCGATCCAACCGGAAACCCAGGCAGACAAGCCGCACTCAAACGCCCCTGCCGAAGGACTCCCTCCTTGGAGCCCTTCGGCAGAAACGCACATAAACCACTTGCCGGCCGCTGCTGACAAGGAACTTCTGAACAAGGCCAAGATCACACTGGTCGGGCGCCATGCACGGAAACGAAGACACGGCGACAATGTGCCAGCACGCCTTTGAGTATTTGTCCCAAAGCGTGAACTGAGCGTTAAATATCGCGTCATTCTGTTTGATCGCCACGCAATTTGCATCGGCTGCCGGAGAAAATACCGGGCCAAGGGCGAAGCACCGCGCACGGGAGCAGACTCGGCGCACAGAGCCTGCCGATCGCCGGCAAGACCGCACTGCCAACGAGTTACAGCATCGGCGGCGCCCCGTCAAGTCACTATACGACGCAACATATTCACCAGAGCCCTCGCCGCAACTTACGCCAGGTTGTTGAAAGTCGCCGCACTACCTGACCATTGGCATCCGCCGCGAGCACCAGCGCCGGGCTCTTGAGGCTCATGCATCGCGGGCTTTCCTGCCGTTCGTCGCCCTGCTAAAGAAACTGGCACCGGCGGGTTGTTTCGATAAAGACTCCGGCGACATTGCTTAGCCGCTGGGATCTCCCGGCAGCCTCTCCATCTCGACTCGATTTGCACGACTTTTCTCGGGACGCCACCTCATCAGCACAAAAAAACGCACGCCCGGACAAGCGAACAGCCATCTCGGGACAAGCCCTTCCCTGGGCCTGTCCCGAGATGGCTGTTCGACAGCAATTCTTCTGCAGAGCACTCCGAAAAGCCACGTCCCTGTGGCTTTTCGGAGTGCTCATTCGACGCCGGAATCCGTTCCGCCTACCGTGCAATCCTGCCGGGCGTCGAATAGTTCTGCATTTTCTGGGGGTATCGTTAACCAAGCGTTAACGGGAAGAAGTCGATCACGGAGCGAGGCATTGACCCCCGCGACCAGAACATGGGGATGCACGGGACGAAAAGTGCAGACCAAGGAATCAACAGAC
This sequence comes from Halothiobacillaceae bacterium, assembly GCA_046541195.1. Lineage (GTDB taxonomy): Bacteria > Pseudomonadota > Gammaproteobacteria > Halothiobacillales > Halothiobacillaceae > JBKHDT01. The sequence continues at coordinate 40,062 of JBKHDT010000008.1, forward strand.
TGGAGAATCGATGGGCAAATAGAGCGACACCCGGAAGGCACCCCGGACGCGACGGGCACGCGGCGTGTCCAACAATGGGGGTGGTCAACTGGTGACCGAAGCCGGACTGCTCATGAATCGACGGTAGCCAAGGTTGCCCTGTGCCTTGGCCAGAGCGCCAGCTGCTGCCCGCGCCGCCTGGGCACCGGCATGATCGCCGCCGGCATCCAGGTACTCGGCGTCCATGGCGTGCAGCATTGGCCAGAACGCCCGATCCCCGCTATACAGGCCCGCCTCGCGGGCCGACTCAATGTGCCGTTTCATGATATCGAGCCGACCGACCAGGCGCGCGGCATCCGCCACAATCCAGTGAAACATGCCAGAGACGGCTGGCATGGCCTGCATGCACATCGAAACCGACTGCTCCAGTGACTTCAGCACGAACTGGCCGTCCAGTGCGGCATCCGCCCAGGACTGAAGCAGCATGGCCGCCGCCTGCCAGAGGAGCAGGTCGTTGTGGTCAGCGACCTGATGCACGCGGGTGGCCATCGCCCGGACCGCCTCGGGCTCGCGGGACATGAACGATACGACCGCGGAAAATGTCAGCGCGTAACAGAGCATGTGCGGATGCCCCAGCCGCTCGGCGCGCTCGACGTTCAGGGCCGAGTGCCGACCGGCCTCTTCTTCTCGGCCGGTAAACCAGCACGTCCAGGACAGGAATGCCCGCGCGGTGATCCCGGAGTCCTCGCCATAGCGACTGATCAGCTCAGCGGGCAAGTGATCGCGGACCAGTTCCAGACAGCGGACGAGACAGGCTTCTGCCTCCGCAAAACGGCCGAACCAGACCAGGTTGTTGCCCATGGCAGAGTTGGCCAGCAAGAGGTGCTCGTCACTACCGGTGCGCTCGGCCTCGTCAAGCAACTGCTGGGCGGGGCGCACCGGCTCACCCTGCCCGCAAGCGGACCGCCCGCCACACCAGATGCCCCAGAGCACCGGGAACACATCCGGAGGCGTGTCCAGGCGCCCGTGCAGTCCCAGAGCCCGCTCGAAGGCCGCCCGAGCCTCCTCGCTGCCGTAGCCCCGGTAGGCCAGCAGGACGAACCCGCGACTGGTCTCGACCTCAAAGGCCAGACCGTCGCGCCGCGCCTCGGGGCACAGGGGCAACAGGCGCCGTGCCTTGTCGAGGAGCGTGATGGCCTGGGCATATTCGCCCCGACTTCGCGCCCGGTTTGCGGCCATGACCCAGGTGCGCACCGCCCGAGGCCATTGGCGTGCCTTCTCGGCGTGATGGGCCATCTCGCCGAGCCGGTCGGGCGCCGACCGCTGCCAGGGTCCGTCGAAGGCCGCCAGCACCCGCCCATGCCAGAACACGCGTTCTTCGGACTCGAGCGAGGCATAAGCGGTTTCGCGGATCAGGGCATGGCGAAACAGCAGCCCCTCCGGGAACTCGGGGTCCCCCACGAACAGGTCGGAGCCCACCAGCATGGCCCAGTCCGTCTCGGCGAACAGGTCTTCGCCGGCCAGCCAGGCCAGGTCATCCTTGCGAAATCGTCTCCCGAGTACGCTGGCCACCCGCGCGAGGGCCGCGGCCTGTCCCAACCCGTCGAGCCTTTCCAGCAGCAGGCCATGCAGCGAAACCGGGGTAGCGCTCTCCCCGCCGAAACCCTGGCGGTGCGCGGCGATTTCCTCCAGGAAAAGCGGGTTGCCATCACCGAGATCAAGCAGTCGGTCATCCGCGTCCTCCGGCGCGCCGCGCCGGTGCAGGTGCTGCCTGAGCAGTGTGCGCGCCTGTGTGCGCGACAACGGCGCCAGCTCGACCAGGCATTCGACGGACAGGGCGCGCGGCGGATGACGACTGGTTACGAGAACGCCCACCCGAGGCGGCAGGGTCTCGGCCAGGGCAACCAGCAGATCGCGACTCATCGGATCCAGCCAGTGCTCGTCCTCCAGGATCAGCAGCAGCGGCCTTCGCTGGACCAGACCCTGGAACATCCGGTTGAGCAGGCGTTGAAGACGCTGCGGCGAAAGTGGGACATCACGGGCCAGCAGGTCTTCCTCGGCCGAGAGATCCAGCAGGCGCTCGAAATCCCCGGCAAGCTCGGACAGCCCAAGCCGCTGCATTCGCTCGGTCAGACGTGCCCGCGCCTCGCCACGACTGTGCACGGGGCGAATCCCGGCATAACGGGCAATCGTGTCGATCACTGCGCCGTAGGCATGATTGGCCCGTTCCGGTCGGCAGAGGACCTGCCGTACCGCACGGTCTCCTGAAAGCGCCCGCTGGACCAGCTCGGTGGCCAGGCGGGTCTTGCCGATGCCCGCCTCGCCCTCGATCCAGGCCAGTCCGCTGCCGCCGGCACAGATCGACGACCACCACTCGTCAAGGCGGCGCAACTCAACATCCCGACCGACCAGCGGCACCGGTGGATGATGGCTGCCGGTCCGGGACACCCCGACGGTGATCGGCGGGTGGATCTCGCAGGCCCGCTCGGAGAGGGGGGTGAACCGGATGCCACGGGCCAGTCGAACCGGCAGCGCGGCAACGAGCGTGTGATCCACCCGCAGCCGACCCGCACCGGCCTCGCGGGCCAGCTCCAGCGCAGTGCGCAGCAGCTGGCCCCGCACATCCGCCCGACGCCCCTGATCACTCACCGACCAGCCCATGCTGGCCCCCAGCCCGGTCGACTCCGGCAGCTCGGCCAGGATCGCCTGACAGGCGCTCAGTGCCCGGCGAGTCTGGGTTTCGGAGGCCATCGGGTACCCGAAGTACCCGATCACCTCCCCGGTCGGCATCCAGTCCACCGAAGCACCGAAGCCTCTGAGCAACGCCGTCAGCTTGTGCCGCACCATGTCCAGCTCTGCCGGCCGGGCCTGGGACTCCAAATCATCAAGCGTCGCGGCCACCACCGTGAGCCAGCGATTGACGTATCTCGGCCCTGTCTGGCCCCGGGTCTCGGTCGTGCTGATGGGTGTGCCGGTTTCCTCGGCCTGAGACAGCCGCTGGACCAGGGCGACAATGTCCGGCGCCGGTTCCAGATCCAGCTCGGCCCGCAACGCCTGCTCATGCTGGCGGAACAGCCGGCGACCCAGACTGGTCTGGCCGGTCTGAAGGGCAAGGTTCAGGGCGAGCTGGCAGGCCTCGTGATCATCCGGGACGAGTGTCAGCCAGCGCTGGACCGCCTCCATCGCCTTGCCTTCCCGGCCCTGCTCGACCAGAATTCGCGTGGCCCGGCCGGCCGCGTCGGAGGCCGTATCGCGCAGGCGCATCCGCTCGCCATCAAGCCACAGCATGAAGTCAAGCGTGTCCTCGAGCATGAAATCCGGCAGCAGCTCGCCGTCGTAGGCATCAAGCACGCGCACCCAGCGATCCGGATCGTCTGCGTGATCGGCCTCGCGCCGGACCTGCTCGAATCGCCACACGTCGACCCGGTCGATCCCTTCGGGCTCCAGGCGTATGACCGCACGATCACTGATCAGCACACGGCCCGAAGGGTCGCGCAGCAACTTGCGCAGCTCGAAGAGACTGCGGCGCAGGTTGACCCGCGGATCATTGCAGGATTGTGGCCAGAGCAACTCGGCCAGATACTCGCGGCGCAGGGCACGCCCCGGGTGGAAGAGCAGGTAGACGAGCAAGGCGAGGCACTTGTCGTAGGGCGGGTCGACCCGCTGGCCGTCCACGCGCAGACCCCAGCGCTGCATCAGTCGGATGTCGATCCTTGGTGCGTCGTCAGTCATCAACTCGTCGGTCCGGGCCGGTCCGCCGGCTTCATCAGATGGCACGCTCCGGAATATCCCGCACGCACTGAACCGCCGCCTCACTGGAGGCGAGCACGCAGCCATTGCGCCCCGCATTCTTGGCCTCGTACAGTGCCTCGTCGGCTCGCGCAATCAAGCGCTGGTAGTCCGGGTGCCCGTCATGCAGGGCGACACCCATGCTGAGCGTCACGGACAACGCCGAGCCGTCGGCCAGCACGAACGCCTCGGACTGCACCAGTTGGCGAATTTTCTCGGCAACCCGCAGCGCGCCTTCGGCGGTACTCTCAACCAGCAGTACCAGGAACTCCTCGCCGCCGTAGCGGAACACGAAATCCCCGTTGCGCAGGTTGGCGACTATCAGCGCCGAAACCTGCTGCAACACCCGGTCCCCGGCGTGGTGACCATGCTGATCGTTGATCTGCTTGAAATGGTCGATATCCAGCAACATCACGGCGAACGCCTTGCCGCTTCGCCGACTGAACTCAATCTCCCGCGACATGATCGCGGGCAGGAACCGCCGGTTGAGCAGTTGGGTCAGCGCATCCTTGCCCGACTCGATCTCCAGGGCCCGCTCGAACATGGTCGAAAGATAGAACTTGATCTGTTCGGCCTGCACCTGCACCTCGCGAATCAGGTTGCGCGCCGCACCGGTCTCGCCTCGGGCGAACCGCTCCTGACAACTGGGCAGCAGTTGCTCGTCCACCTGGCGCATGGTCTTCTCGATAGCCGCCAATTCCCTGCTGCCCTCGAAAATGGCCATGCCCTTGTGCTGGAGCCACATGCCGAAGGAGGATTCGGCCAGCGGCGGCAGCGTAACCACATCCTCGCTTCCCATGACCAGGTACAGCACCCGGCTTTCCCAGTCCAGCAAGGCAGCGCGCTGTCGCTCCCTTTCGACGGACATGTTCTGCCCGAAGGAAAACATGCGGTAGGCCTCGTCCCGACGCGCGGCCTTTTCGTGCGACTGGACGTACGCCGCGCTCATTTCCTCGAGCGCGAGATCCATCAGGTCATTGACGTAATACAGAGCGGGCAGGGCCCACTCGGGCGCACGCTCCTGCACCAGGCGGCGCATCTCGGCCTTCAGGAGCCGGGCCCCGCGGGCCACCAGGCTCACCGGCAAGTCAACACGGGCATGGACCGAGCCCACATGCCGCTGCATGTCGATGATCTCGCATAGCTGATCGACGTGATCCACGCCAAACAGCAAGCGCAGCCAACGCTGCATGGACGGGTTGAGGCGCTCATGAACCGACTGGTGCGACAGGAATTCTCCGGCCTGCGGGTCATCGAGCATCCGTTCGTAAAACACCCCGGCCAGATGGGCGGACTCGTCCTCGACCACTTGCCGGACGACGGCACGGGCTTGCGGGGGCGCCGCATCGAAAACGGCAGACCACTGGCTCAGGTCGGTTTGTATGTTTGCAGGCTGCATGACTGGATCAACCGCTTGGTAGAAGGCACACCGGCGACCGTATCGGCGCGGGAACGCGAGCCATTGGCAATGCGCGCCCCGGTCAGCAGACGATACCGGGCGCCATGCCAAGGCAGCGTCTTCAAGCATACCAGACCGCCGCGCGTTCACCGCGCGCAGCAAGGCCCACCCAGACCAGGCTCAAAGAAGCTCAACTCCCCGGGGGACTCGTATCCGCGGCCAGCCAGTCGACCCGGTTGCGCCCCGCGCTCTTGGCGCCGTACAGGGCACGATCCGCCCGGGCCAGCGCCGCCTCGATGTTGCCTTCGTCAGCCACGACTCCCGTTCCCCCGATGCTCACGGTGATCGAGAGCGATACGCCCAGGTCCGACCACCGCGTTTCCTCGACGGCCTGTCTGAAACGCTCCGCAATCCGGATCGCGCCCGCTTCACTGGTGTCCGGCAACAGAACCGCGAACTCCTCGCCGCCAAGCCTGCCCGGCAGATCGCTGCGACGGAAGGTACTGCGGCACAGTGTCGCAAACCGCCGCAGCACCGCATCACCGACCGCATGGCCGAACCGGTCGTTCACGTCCTTGAAGTGATCCAGATCCAGCATCAGGACCGACAGGGCGGTCGCGCCGCGGCGCATGCGCAGGATTTCCGTCTCGGCACGATTCATGAACTCGCGCCGATTGGCCAGGCCGGTCAGCTCGTCGGTACTCGCCAGCATCCGCAGGCGAGTCTCGGCCGCCTTGAGTTCGGTGATGTCGGAGAACACACACACCGCTCCCTCGATCCGCTCCACGCCAATCGGGGTCACCGACAGGCGAACCGGGAAGGACGCGCCGTCAGACCGGACGAATCGATCCTGCACACCCTGCCGCTGCCGACCATCGACCAGCACCCGGGGCCAGCCCTCGGCAGGCAGCTCGGCCGGTTCGCCACGAACCAGGCCCAGTATGTGCCGCCCGACAACGGCATCCGGAGACAAGCCCAGCATGGTCAGGGCGGCGGGATTCACAAACCGGACCCGCCCATCGGCATCCACTCCGACGATCCCCTCGCCCGCGGTTTCCAGGATCAGGGCATTCTCGCGACTCACCTCCAGCACTGCGCGCTCGGCCTGCTTGCGGTCGGTGATGTCCTGCACGGTGCCCATGACCCCGGCGAGGGTGCCATCGCGCCCGCGCTGCACCTCGCCCTCGACCACCACATCCTTGACGCGACCGAGGTGCGAGCGCAGCCGGTACTCGAAGCGATACTCGCGCTCGCCGTCCAGCGCCTGCTGCATGACGGCCCGGACCCGGGCGAGGTCGTCCGGGTGCACGTGCTGCAGGTACAGATCCGGGCTGGGCGTGACTGAATGCGGCGGCAGGTCGAAGATCCGGTAAGTCTCGTCCGTCCAGCGCACCACGTTGGTCACCGCGTCCCATTCCCAGCTGCCGACGCGAGCCAGGCGCTGGGCGTGCTCAAGCCGCCGACTGTTCTCCCGAAGCTGCCCGAGCAGCCGGCGCTCCTCCGTCATGTCGATCGACAGGCCGACGAGCAGTTCGACCTGCCCCGCTGCGTTGCGTACCGGCGTCAGCAGGGTGCTCCACACCCGGCGGCCACCCGGCAGCGTGAGCTCCTCGACGTAGCGCAGTACCTCGGCGCTGTCCCAGCACTGCCGGTACTGCGCGCAGACATAAGCGGCCGTGTCCGGATCGAGCAGGTCGGCAGGCCGGCTGTCGCGCAAACGAACGCTCGGGATGCCGGTGGCCTGGGCGTGCTCGGGGTTGCTGCCGCGATAACGGAACGCGCCCTGCGCATCGCGCCCCACCAGGAAGATCGCCTCCTGGACATGTTCGAATATGCTGCGATAAAGCCGCTCGCTGCGCTCGAGTTCCTGCTCGACGCGCACCCGGTCACTGACATCCCGCGAGGCGGTCTGAATCCCCTCCACCTTGCCGGAAGCATCCAGAACCGGCGTGGCCCGACTCTCCAGCCAGCGCCAGCTGCCGTCGCGGTGGCGAATCCGATAGGTGATCTCGCTCGACTGGCCGGCCAGCACGGCCGACTGGCTCTCGTGGCGTATGCGCTCGGCGTCTTGCGGATGGAACAGCGCAAAGGGGTCTGTACCAAGCAGGTCGCCCGGCGCGTAGCCAAGCAGCGCGGTGACCGAGGGCGACACGTAGGTGTAGCGTCCCTCGAGGTCATGCAGGCAGATCAAGTCGGTCATGTTCTCGGCCATCAGCCGGAACAGCCGCTCGCGCTCTGCCAGGGCCTCCTGCGCGGCGACCTGGGCGCTGACGTCATGCTGGAAGACAACCACCCGATCAAGCGCGCCGGAGTCGTCGAGGAGCGGCGCGACTGACTCAAGCGACCAGTAAAGGCTGCCGTCCTTGCGGCACGTACGCAGTTCGCCCCGCCAGACCTTGCCCTCGGCAACGTGTTGCTTCAGCTCGGCAAGCACCGCAGGATCGGTGTGCGCGCCGACGAACAGCTCATCCGGGTGCCGTCCCAACGCCTCGGACGCCGGATAGCCGGTCTGCCGCTCAAACTGGCGATTGACCGCGACAATGCTCAGGTCCGCGTCCAGGATCATCACCGAGTCCGGAGCGGAATCGAACAGCGAGCTGCTGAACCGCTCCGAGCTTTCCTGCGCCTCGCGACTTGCCACCACCTCGCTTTCCAGCCCGTGCAACGCGCGCCGCAGCAGCAGACCGGCGAGGAACAGCGCGACCAGGAAACTGCCCGCGGCAAGCGCCACCCCACCGGTCATCCGGTCCAGAAAGGCATGCATGGTGGCCGTGCGATCCGAGAACAGCAGGATACTGCCAACCGGCCCGACCGAGGCGCCATCGGGGGAAAAGGCGGACAGGGGCACGCGGACCACCGAGACCCAGCGCCCGCCGAGCTCCAGGAGCCGGTAGTCTCCCGGCGCGATCCCGTTCGGGTCCGGCAATCGCCGCAGCCAGTCACGGGTCACCTCGTCGGTGACGGCCTCGACATAGCAGCGACAGCTTTCCATGGACTCGAGCCCATGGCGGCGGACATGGCTCGCCCAGGTCACCCCCTCGACATGCTCGGCCCGCAGCAGCACGGCCATGCGGGCATCGAAGCGGTGCGCCAGCTGCGAGAGCAGCTCAGCGAAACCCAGCCCGGTCTCGAGCGTGCCCACATGCACCGGCCCATCGGCACCCTCGGCCTGGATTGGGACCAGGCCACGGATACCCGAATAGACCCGACCGATCTCGAAACCGGTCACCGGTTGCCGGCTGCGATTGGCCTCGACCACCATGTGCCGGACATCCCCGAGCCGGTCGCCATAGCGCTCCGGCTCGTGCACGCGCAGGAAGCTGCGGTATTCATCCGGCAGGTGAAAGTGCAGCTGGCGCGCGTCGTGGTTTTCCTGCAATGCCAGCCAGCGGGGCGCCACATGGTCATAGAGCCGCGCACGAATTGCCGCCGCCCGATCGCCACCGGCACCGCCACCCTCTGCCTGCACCGCTTCGCGCCCGGCACGCATGAGCTGTTCGACCTCGGGATCGCCGGCAATGAAGGTTGCGAAATGGAGCATCTCGCGCTCCATGATGGCCAGCGAGGCATCGACGCCCGCGGCCAGCGCCGAGGCCTCGTTGACCAGCTGGTCCTTCAGGCTGGCCCGCTCGATCAGGAAAAATCCCCCCAGGGACAACGCCCAGCCCAGGGTCATGACCAGGGCGGTGAACAGGAAGCGGCGGGGAAAGGAGGCAGGCGGCCGGCCGGCCGCCCGGGTGATCGGTTCAGTCAATGCCGGGCATCCTCCGCGCCCGCGTCAAGCAGCGCACGCAGCCGCGCCTCGAGCGCGTCGAGGTCCGGCACCACAACCCGGTCGGTGGCCAGTCTGCCCTCGAAGGCAAGCATCGGCTGGGCAGCAGGCTGCTCGTCCTCCAGCGACCTTTGCGGAAGCCGGACCGAGCGCGGCACGCCCTGCAGGGCCAACCCGTAGTAGGCCAGGCGGTCATCCGGCGCCAGCGCATACACGATGACCACCGGCAGGCGTCGGCGCCATGCGACCGGCGGGTCACCCACCAGGCGATCGAGCCCGAAGAGGGGCACCTCGACCCCGCGCCAGGCCAGTCGGCCAAGCAGGGGCTGCTCTTCGGTCACCAGGGAGTCCAGGCTCGCCTCGGTGACTTCCGCAATGACCGCATAGGGCAGCAGCAAGTCTCCGCGGGCCAGGCCGGCGCGCAGCTGCAACACCCGCAGAGGGGCCGTCTCTTCACGGTGGTTTTCCTGCACCGTATCGAGGTCCGTCATGACGCCTCGCCCTCCCCAGCCAGATCGGGCATCCAGCGTGCCATGGCGGCCAGCAGCTCGTTTTCCGTGTAGGGCTTGCCCAGATAGCCGCTGACTCCAAGGGATTCGGCACGCGCACGGTGCTTGGCAGCGGTTCGGGAGGTGATGAAGATCACGGGCAGGTCACGGTGGTCCGGATCGTTGCGAATGGCGCCCAGCAACTCGAAGCCATCCATGCGCGGCATCTCGATGTCGCTGAGCACCAGATCGGGACGCCGGGCCCGCAGCATCCCAAGCGCCTCGACCCCGTCCCGGGCCACCGCCGTGTCGATGTTCCGGCGCTCCAGTGCCCGCGCCGTAACCTTGCGGATGGTCACCGAGTCGTCGACGATCAGCACCAGCGGGCGCTGATCGCCCTGCCGCCGGGGCAAGGAGTCTTCCTGGCCCCCCGCGCGGCGGTGCCGATACAACCCCACCAGGTCGAGCACCGGCGTGACTTCGCCGTCCTCGTCGATGGTGGCGCCCATCAGACCCGGCACCTGGTCCAGCCTCGGCCCCAGCGCCTTGACGAACAGCTGGATCACGCCGTACTGGCGATCCACCTGGACGGCCAGGCGCCGCTCGCCCAGCCGCATCAAAAGCACGGGACGCATGTCTGCCCCCAGGTCCCGAGGCGGACCGTCACCCCAGAGCAGGTCGCCCAGGTAGTGCAGCGGGTAGGTCTGTCCGTCCTGCGACAGGGCCGGCTGTTCGGTGGCGTAGGCCTCGGCAAGGGCACGACCGGAAACGCGGACCACCGACAGGATGCCCTTGTCCGGGATCGCGTAGCGCTGATCGCCCACGCCCAGCAACACGCCCCGGGTCAGCGCCTGGGTCAGCGGCAGGGTGACGCCGATCACCGTGCCGGCGCCCGGCGTGCTGTCGATCTCGACATAGCCTCCGAGCTGGCGGACCGCGGTCGCCACCACGTCCATGCCCACGCCCCGACCCGCGACCTGCGAGACGGTGTCGGCGGTCGAGAACCCCGGGTCGAAGATCAGGGTCCGGGCCTCCTCGTCGGCGATCTCCCGGTCGTGCTCGATCAGTCCCCGTTCGCGCGCCTTGCGCCGGATCGCCTCGAGATCCAGGCCACGGCCATCGTCGGAGACGGTCATCCGGATATTGCCGCCCTGGCTCTCCAGGTGAATGCGCAGCTGTCCTTCCGGCTGCTTGCCCGCCTGCCGGCGCACATCCGGCGGCTCGATGCCGTGGGCCAGCGCGTTGCGGATCATGTGTTCCAGCGGTGCCTGCAGGGCCATGAGCGTGACCCGGTCCAGACGGGTATCGCCCCCCTCGATCGACAGCGTGGCCCGGCGGCCCAGCTCGGCCGCCACCTGACGCACCAGCCGCTGAAGGCGGCCCTCCAGATCACCGAAGCGCACCAGACGCAGCGCGATGAGCTGATCCTGCTGCGTCCGGCCCAGGCGTCCCTGCTGAACCAGCAGGGTGCGCGCCTGGTCCACCTGTTCGCGCAGCACATCCTCAACCGCGTCGATGTCGCCCAAGGCCTCCATCAGGCTGCGGCTGAGCTCCTGGACCCGCGTGAAGCGATCAAACTCCAGCGGATCGAAATGCTCGCCGAGCGGCGCGCCTTCCTGCCGCAACTGATGCCGCATGCTCGACTCGGTCTCGATCTCGAGCCGGCGCAGCTGTCCGCGAAGCCGCGAAACCGTCTGGGTCAGCTCGCCAAGCTGCCGTTCGAAACCGTGCATCTGCCGGTCGATCCGTGCCTGCAGCAACAGCGACTCGCCGGCCTCGGAAACCAGTTCGTCGATGCGCTCGGAGGGCACCCGCAGTTGCTCCCGGGGTGCCGCGCGCTCGATCGCGGGGGCCCCCTGGGCCCGTTCGACCTGCGCAGGCTCCGCGGCATCCTCGACTGCTTCGTCCGTCTCGGTCACCTGGGCCTGGGCTTCCTCGGGCGTCACATCGATCGATTCGACCTGCTCCGGGACGGCAGACGAACGCTCCGGCTGTGGCGTTTCGTCCGCGACCTGGTCCGGCGCCTGCTCCTTGCCGGCCGCAGCCGCTGCGCCCGCCAGCGCCTCCGGCTCGGGCAGATCATCGCGCGCAAGCAGCGCGAGCAACTCCGGCTGGGCCGGCACGGTCAGCATGTTCCGGACCCGGTCGATCATCGACCCCAGCACGTCGTAGGTCCGCTGTACCAGTGCAATCAGGGCGCGCGGATTCTGAACGCCACGGTCGCGCGCCCGGTCCAGGCGGTCCTCGAGCAGGTGGGTAATCTCGGCGATATTCATCAGCCCCGCCATGCGGGCACCGCCCTTGAGCGTGTGCAGGTTGCGGTGCAGCAGACGGATCGGGTCCGTGGATTCCGGGCTGGCCTGCCAGGCCTGAAGCTGGGCATCGGCCGCCTCGACCAGCTCGTCGGCTTCTTCCAGAAAAATCTCCAGGATCTCGGGGTCCTGCTCGGCAGGCAGGTCGTCCGGACGCTCGATCACCTCGGCTCCCGACTCGGGCTCGACCGGCCGCGACACCGGTTCGGCGCCTGAGGACGGCGATTCGCCCTCGGAAGAACGAACCGCGCCGCCCTCAACCTCAGCACGGTCAGGGACTGCCTGGTCCGGATTGAATCCGGCGCGCAGGCGCAGCAGCTGCTCTATCAGGTCGCTCGTCCGGGCCGGTTCGGGCAATTCGCCAATAGCCCAGCGGCGAAGCTGCTCGATCCGGTCGACCGCCTCGGAAAACACCGCCAGCGGCTCCTGGTGCAATCGCGAACCGGCCTCGCGACAGGCCAGCATGACGTCCTCGACCGCCCGGGCCAGGGTCGCGATCTCGGAGACGCCGGCCGTGCGCGCCGAACCGAGCAGGGTATGCGTCAGGCGCGAGAGAGACTCGTCCGGGACCAGGCTGACCCCGACCGACCGGGCATGGTCGATCCGCTCGCGCAACGCCTCGATGTAGCCGCCGATTTCCTTGTCGAAAATCTCCCGGAGTACCGGATCGGGAATCACCGGGGCGAATTCGGCCTCGTCGGCTTCGGCAGCCTCGTCGCCGGCTGACACCGGCTGACGGACCGGACCGGCCGCTTCGTCCACCGGTGCCGGTGCCGGCGGGGGTTCCGGGGCTGCGGGCAACTCCAGCGGCGGCAGCTCCAGGACCTCGGCCGCCACGTGCCGCCCGGGCGTGTCGTCCGGCAGAACCTCTTCGCCGCCGGCGAGCCGATCGGCACGATGACGGCTGCTGCGCCAGTATCCGGGGCCGGGCTCGAAGCCTTCTTCGAGAACCTTCAGGGCACTGCGCAGGCGGTCGACCGCCTGCACGACATGCGCCCGCAGGGTATCGCTGGGCTCGACCACCCCGTCGAGCACCCCGTTGAGCAGGTTTTCCTGGGCCCAGGCCCAGGCACCGACGGCCTCAAGCCCCACGATGCGGCCACTGCCCTTGACCGTGTGAAACCCGCGACGCAACTCGGAAAGCCGGTGTCGATCACCGGGATTCGCCTGCCAACCCGCCGCATCGGCCTCAAGCGCATCGATCAGCTCGCCGACTTCCTCCGCGAAGACCAGGCGCATTTCGCGCTCGGATTCGTCCGGCGGATGATGGGTGTCGACATCGAACTTGGTTTCGAACCCCATGAAATCAGTGAGCGGCCGGTCCGATTCGGGCGCGCTCGGCGCGGCAAGCAGCGGCGGCAGTTCCACCCTGCCCGATCCGCTGTCAAGCGGCGAGACGGCCGTGACCACCGACTCGGTTTCCGGTGGCATCTCAGGAGGCTCGATGGGCGCTTCCGGCAGGTCGTGCGCCGCGGGGTGCTCGGGCGGGCCGATCTGCGGTTCGGGGCCGTGTTCCGGTTCCGCGGCCGGCGCGGGCGCTTCGGCTTCGGTATCCGACGGCGGCTCGATTGGCAGCGCGCGGTCGCCAGGCTCGGGACCCGGCGACTCGCCGGCCGGCACCTCGACCGGGGCCAGGCTGGACTCCGCCGGCGATTCGGCCCCGGCTGCAGCCTGCATATCCGAAGAAGCCTCGACCGCCACCCCGGAATCGGTCGCGTCCGGCGCCGCTTGCGCGCGCCCGGGCTGATCTGCCGCGGTCCCCCGTTCGACTGCCGCCGACTGGCCCAGGGCAGCGTCCAGGGCCTGCAACGCATCGAGCCCCACTTGCAGGAACCGCGTCAGCTCGCGTCGATAGGTACGCAAATTGCGGAAGTAATACTCAACCGCGGCGAACAGGGTGGCCAGTGCGGTCAGGGTTTCGGGGGCGCGACATTCGGGACAGTCGGCCTGCTCGGCCCGAATCCAGCGACGCAGGCCACTGACCAGTGGCTCGACCGCGCCCATGCCGGACACGGACAGGGCACCCTCGACCGTTTCCAGCTCGGCCCCGGCCTTTTCCAGGTCGCACCGGCTGCCGACCAGCAGGTTGTCGACCTCGCCCTTGGCGGCGAGAAAGGCGTCGGTGGATGCGTCGATCAGTGCCTCGATCGCACCAAACAGCGCAAGATCCACCATCAACGGTCCCGCGCCCGCCCCGTGCAGGGCGCCGGCAGTCAGTCGATTCAAGGCAACCTGCCCCTGCATGACCACCCGCGCCAGCTGCATCAGGTAGTCATCGTCGAGCCGGTCCTCGCCGGCGCTGGCCGCCTCCAGCCGCGCGGTCAGGGCGGGCAGGTCGTCCGCCGGAGCAGTGGCCCCGATAAAGCGCAGGGTTCGGTGCGCCTCCAGCAGCCGGGGCATCAGCCCTTCCAGCGGCGCCAGATCGGCCCGGTTGCCGCGGACGAACATATCGAGTGCATCCTCGATGGCCGCAAACTCCGATTCCAGGACGCGGGCAACCTGGTCCACCGACGTGCGCTCCAGGCCGATGAACTGCGGCTGATTGCGCTGCCTCGCCGGGTCGACGCGCAGTTCAACGACCGGCAGCTCAAGCAGGCGAGCGGAGTCGGGCAGCTGCGCGACCAGATGGGAAAGCACGCCGCGCGCCAGCGCATCAAGCAGATCCTCGTAGGCCGCGTTGCGCCCCTGGTCGGCGGCAGCGCGCAACACCCGGTTGACCCGCCCAAGCAACATCTTCCCGCGGGCGTCCGGCTCCGGGAAAACGGCCATCATCCGCGAGAGCAGTCGCCAGCCCAGCGACTCCAGTCGCGTCGCGGCCCCCGCAATCAGTTCCTCGAAAACGGCCGCGACCACGCCTTCCGGGTCACCCTGGCCCCGGAGCAGCCCGAGCAGCGATTGCTCGAAGCGTCGACGCAAATCGGAAAAGTCAGGCGTCGTGCCCTGCGTCGGCCACTCCACGCGCACCATGCCGGCCAGGCACAGCAGGTTCAGCTGGGCCTGCAAAGCCTCGGCATCCATGACTTCTGCGCCCCGTGCCGCACGCAGGGCATTGACCACCGGTGCCAGGTCGATGGCCTGGACCTCGTTGCCGGCCTGAAGGTGATCCATCAGCGGCGTCAGCTGCCAGGCGCCGCGGACCATCGCCGAGACGACCTCGGCGGAAAAGACATCCCGGTCGACCATGTACTGGCAACCAAGCATCATCTCGCGGGTCAGCACCCGGACGACGTGCAGGTCGGTCATGGCGAACACGCCGCCAAGCTGCTCGAGCACCGCGGCGGCTTCCTCGGCATAACCGGGCGCGGCCGCCTCGCCGGTCAGCGGCTCCAGTGCAAGCCGCAACCGGTCTATCTGCTCGTCCACGCCCTCGCGGATCCAGTCGAGCGCGATGGCATCCATGAGCTCTTCACGCGGCGTCATTGACGCTCCCCCCTGCAGTCATTCAGGCAAGATCTCGCAGAACGCCCGGCCAGGCCCGCGCATTCGCGCATCGATTACTCCTGCCGCTCCGGCATGCGGAAGCCGGCCACGGAGGTATTCAGCTCGCTGGACAGGGCCCCGAGCTGGCCGATCTCCTCGGCGGCGCGATTCGCCTCGTCGGCGGTCTCGCGGGTCTGCTCGCGGATCGTCACCACGCGCTCGCGCAGCTGGTTGGCGACCCCCGCCTCCGACTGGGCGACCTGTGAAATCTCGTTGATCCGCTCCGAAAGGCTCAGGGACACGGTCTCGATTTCCTCCAGGGCCTTGCCGGCATTTTCGGCCAGGCTCGCGCCGCTGACGACATTGGACGTGGTGCGCTCCATGGCGAGCATCGCCTCGGAGGTGTCAGTCTGGATGGTGCTGACCAGCAGCTCGATCTGGCGCGTCGCGCTGCCCACCCGCTCGGCGAGCCGCTGGACCTCGTCCGCAACCACCGCGAAGCCCCGACCGGCCTCGCCAGCCATGGCCGCCTGGATCGCCGCGTTCAGGGCCAGGATATTGGTCTGGTCCGCGATGTCGGTAATCAGGCCGACGATATCGCCGATCTCCTGCGAACTCTCGCCCAGTCGCTTGATTCGCTTGGAAGTCTCCTGAATCTGCTCGCGGATCGAGCTCATGCCGCGGATGGTCTCGCGCACCGCGTCGCCACCCCGGTGGGCGACGTCGACCGAGGACTTGGCCACGTCGGCAGACTCCTGGGCATTGCGCGAGACATTCTCGATTTCGTCGGCCATCCGGGCGATCGCCTCGCTGACCTCGTCGATCCGCTCGGCCTGGGCACGCGACTTCTCGGCCAGCTGGCGGGAACTCGCCTGGGAATCCGAGACGGCCTCGGCCACCCGCACGGACGTTCCGTTGATTGTGCCCACCAGGTCGCGCAGGGCGTCAATGGTGTAGTTGACCGAGTCGGCAATCGCGCCGGTGATGTCCTCGGTCACCGTGGTATGGGCGCTCAGGTCGCCGTCGGCCAGGGTCATCATCTCGTCGAGCAGGCGCAGGATGGCCTGCTGGTTCCGTTGGTTCTGCGCCTCGGTCTCCTGCAGCTGCGCCCGGGCCGCCCGGGTCAGCACCCAGCCGAGCAGGACCAGCAGAACCGCGGCCACGCCACCAACGCCGAAGCCGACATACAGCAGCCGGGCCGCGGCGGCCTGGTCGTCGGACATCAGATCGGAAAAGGCATGCGCCTGATCGGCGAACAGCTCGCCCTCGCCCAGGGCCCGGTCCACGGCCCGATCGACCGAGGCCAGGTCCTCGGCCCGGGCCGCCACCGACTCGACTTGGCTACGCACCAGCTCGAACTGCTCGCGCAAGGCCGCCAGCTGGCCCTGGTCGCTCAGGCCGGCGGTCGACAGATTCTCGAGTATCCGCGCGAACACGCCCTGATCCACCCCCAGGCGCGCCAGCGTTTCCGACCGGTCGCGATCCGCATCCAGCAGAGCGGCCAGGCCGGAGTCCAGCCGCTGTGCCAGCATCAGCTGCCGAGTGGCGTCATACACCCGGGCGGGGGTGGCCTCTGATCGCACCAGCTGCCGGGCCACCGCGTCGGCGCGGTCGATCAGGTCAGGCAGCACGGCGGAAACCTCGCCGGCCTTCTCGGTCACTTCAAGCACGGCATCCCGCCCGGCAAGCAGCCCGTCCACGTTTTCCGCGTAGGCGTCCCAGCGCGTGCGCAGTGCCTCAAGGTCCGCCCCGCGACCGGCGGGCAACGGCGAAACACCCGCCTCCCGGTCACCGTCGCGCAATCGGTTCAGGTCCGTTTCCACCATGCGGCGGAAATCGCTCACCCGCCCGAAGGCCCCGGCGTCCCCTTCCGCCGCGCGGGGCAGCTCGACCAACAGGTCCTGCGCCGCCCGCTCGATCTGGGCAGCGATCAGCCGGCGCTCGAGGTAGTGACGATCCTGCTGGGCCGAGACCAGGAATATCCCCGCCGTCGCGATGAACGCCAGCACGATGGCAACCACGAGCGCGATCACCTGGTTGCTGACGCCGCCAAACTTCTTCATCAGTCGCATACGCTTGTCACTTCCGGTTCATGGCCCGGTCCAGGCCGGGCAGCTGGGAAAACCTGGCGGGCACTCCGGCCGGCCCGTGGAAGGGGAGTCTGAAGCAAGGGAGTCCCTGCCCGAATGCGGGGATTCCCAAGGCCGGGCATGGATGCCCTGTCGCACGATGGCGCAAGCCACTCGGTCGCAGGGCGCGGGCCGGCAGGCTGCACGCGCCAGCGCACCTCATGCGACCACCGCGTTGAAGGCCGGCCCTTCAACCAAGGCCTTCAGGGACAGCACCGGTACCGGTTCGGCCTCAAAGTCCACGGCATGGTCGACATGGGGCAGGTCGACCGGCGTGTCGATCCGCTCGTCGACGGGAAAACGCCGGATGCCGATGGAGCGGTCGACCAACAACGCGGCGACATCTTCCGCGCAGCGAACGACCAGCATGACGGTGCGTCGGTCCACCACCGTCGCCCGCCCGAAAAGCTGCAGGCCCAGGTCGTGCACCCCGATCAGTTCACCACGCAGATTGCAAAGCCCGAGCAGCGAGGGGACCACCCCGGGCAGGGGCACGATGCGCGGCACCGGCACGATCGCCGCCACCTCGTCCAGCGGCGAGACCAGCAACTGGTTCCCGATGCGGTAGACCACCCCCTGCCAGGTTTCGATGACCTTTCCCTCGCGCGGGAGGCCCGCCGCCGAGCGGGCAGCGCGCTCGGCCAGCGACCTAAGATGCGCGAATGCCGGCGCCCCCTCAGCCACCGAGCACCTGCCTGAGCGCCGTCATCAGGTCCGCCTCGTTCACCGGCTTGGTCAGGTAGGCCTTGGCGCCCTGGCGCATGCCCCAGATCCGGTCGGTTTCCTGATCCTTGGTGGTCACCATGATGACCGGGATCTTCGCGGTTTCCGGATCGCGGCTCAGCTGCCGCGTGGCCTGGAAACCGTTCATGCCCGGCATGACCACGTCCATCAGCACCAGATCCGGCTTGCCCGACCGGATCAGGGCCAGCCCCTCCTCGGCGCTGGAGGCCGATTCGACATGAAAGCCCTTCTCGGTAAGCATCTTCTGCAGCACGTAGACCTCGGTGGGCGAGTCGTCGACGATCACCACTTTCGCCATGCCGTTGCTCCCTCGTGTTCGAAAATCATCTGCCCGACCCGCGCCGCGACCTGTTCAGGCCGCGCCCGCTGCCTGCTCCTGCAGCGGGCGGCCGTCGGGAAAGATCGCGCCCAGCGCGCCCAGCAGTTCGTCACTGGTAAAGGGCTTGGTCAAATAGTACTCGGACCCCACGATCCGCCCCCGGGCCTTGTCGAAGATGCTGTCCTTGCTGGAGAGCAGGATCACCGGGGTGTCCCGAAAGCGCGGGTTGTGCTTGATCAGCGCCGTGGTCTGGTAGCCGTCGAGACGCGGCATGAGGATGTCGATGATGACCACATCCGGCTGGAACTCGTCGATCCGGTGCAGGGAGTCGAAGCCGTCGACCGCGGTCCTGACCACGCAACCGGCCCGCCCGAGCAGGCTTTCCGCCGTCCGGCGGATCGTCTTGCTGTCATCGACCACCATGACCTTCAGGCCGTCGAGCCGTTTGTCGTCGCCGCTAGCTGCTTCTGCCATTTCGTCACCCCGACCCGGATGTTTCATCAACTGCGCATGCCCCCGCGCACAGGGAGCAGGTCCGCAGCACCTGCGTACCGTGCTGCAATACTCGGACAGATGAGGCTCTGGCGCAAGTTGCGCCGCCATCACGCGGTGCCCGTCACCGTCTGCTGCCAGGGGCTGCTAGAATGGCAAGACAGACGTGCATGACACGGCAGCCGCTCATAGGCCTTGCCGACTTCATACCGAAGGCGCACCTGCGCCGCCTTCACCATCTCAAAATCAACCCGAGTAAGCGAATGCCCGACAACAGGCCAGAA
The DNA here is from genome assembly GCA_046541195.1 of Halothiobacillaceae bacterium. Lineage (GTDB taxonomy): Bacteria > Pseudomonadota > Gammaproteobacteria > Halothiobacillales > Halothiobacillaceae > JBKHDT01. The sequence continues at coordinate 59,189 of JBKHDT010000008.1, forward strand.
CTTCCCCGGCTCGAGGACAGCTACTGCGGTCCACTGCTGGAAATCGAATCTCATATCGTCGAACACCAGAAGGAAATCGAAACCTGGTTCCGGCAGGCCTGGCGCAAGACGCCCGCCCCCTTCTATGCCTCGGTAGACCTGCGCAACGCCGGCTTCAAGCTCGCGCCAGTGGACACCAACCTGTTTCCGGCCGGCTTCAATAATCTCAACCACGACTTCGATCCACTGGTCATCCAGGCCATCCAGGCGGCCGTCGAACACGCCTGCCCGGAGGCGGAAGCCATGCTGATCGTGCCGGAACGCCACACGCGCAACCTGTACTACCTCGAGAGCCTCGCCTCGCTGGTGCACCTGGTCGAACTGGCCGGCTTCGAGGTGCGCGTCGGCACCCTGGAGACAATTGATGCCCCGGCGACCTTCGAGCTGCCATCCGGCCGGACGCTGGTACAACATCCGGTGCGACGCGAAGGCGCCCGGCTGGTGGCCGGTGACTTCTCGCCCTGCACCGTGCTGCTCAACAACGACCTGTCCGGCGGACGCCAGGAAATGCTCGAGGGCCTTGAGCAGGCCGTCATTCCGCCTCCGGCGCTGGGCTGGTGGAATCGTTCCAAGCACCGGCATTTCAGTCATTACTGCGCGCTGGCGCGGGACTTCTGCCAGGTGATCGACATCGACCCCTGGCGGATCACGCCGATGATGGCCGACTGCGGCCAGATCGACTTTCTCAAGAGGGAGGGCGAGGACTGTCTGGCCGAGCAGGTCGGCAAGCTGCTCGAACGCATCTCGGAAAAGTACCGGGAACACGGCATCGACCGCGAGCCCTTCGTGGTCATCAAGGCGGACGCCGGGACCTACGGCATGGGCGTGATGGTCGCGCGCTCGGCCGACGAGGTGGTCGGACTCAACCGCAAGCAGCGCACCCGGATGTCCGCGAGCAAGGAAGGGCTCGGCATCCGGCGCGTCCTGATCCAGGAGGGCGTACACAGCTTCGAGACGGTCGGCGCGGAGGCAAAGGTGGCCGAGCCGGTGCTGTACATGGTCGACCACTACGTGATCGGCGGGTTCTACCGGGTGCATACCGAGAAGGGGGTCAACGAGAACCTCAATGCGCCGGGCGCGCAGTTCGTGCCGCTGCCCTTCACCGAATCGTGCATCACGCCCAACGCGAACATTTCGCCAGACGCCGATCCCAACCGGCTCTACACCTACGGGGTGGTCGCCCGCCTGGCCCTGCTGGCGGCAGCCCGGGAGCAGGCCGAGATGCAGGAAATGCCGACATGAACCGGGTCCGCCTCGGGGTCGTGATGGACCCGATTTGTGCCATCAAGCCCTGGAAGGACACCACGCTGGCGATGCTGCTGGCCGCCCAGGCGCGCGGCTGGGACATCGAATACATGGAACCGTCCTGGCTGCATGCCCGGGACGGCGAAGCCTTCGCGCGGATGCAGCCCTTGAGCGTGTCGGACGACAACCACGACTGGTTCCGGCTGCAACCGCCCCGGGTCCTGCCGCTGGCAGAACTCGACATCGTGCTGATGCGCCAGGACCCGCCTGTCGACATGGAGTTTCTCTATGTCACCCAGATTCTGGAACTGGCGGAGCGGGCCGGCGTGCTGGTCGCCAACCGCCCGGCTGCCATTCGGACGGCCAACGAGAAACTGCTGGCCCAGCACTATCCGGACCTCTGCCCGCCCACGCTGGTCACGCGCGACCTCGACCAGCTGCAGGCCTTTCTGGAGGAACAGGGCGAGATCGTGGTCAAGCCGCTCGATGCCATGGGGGGCGCCTCGGTGTTCCGGCTCGGTCCGGGTGACCCGAATGCGCGGGTGATCTTCGAAACCATGACCGGTCACGGGCAGCACACCACGATGGCGCAACGCTTCGAACCGGCCGTTCGGGTTGGCGACCGGCGCGTGCTGCTGATCGACGGTGAACCGATACCCCACGCGCTGCTGCGGGTGCCGCCCGAGGGCAGTTTCCGGGCCAATCTCGCGGCCGGCGGGCGCGGCGAGGTCGTCGCCCTCAGGCCCCGGGACCGGGAGATTGCCGCCACCGTCGGACCCGAGCTGGCCGCCGCCGGCCTGCGTTTCGTCGGCCTGGACGTGATCGGCGACAGTCTGACCGAAATCAACGTCACCAGCCCGACCTGCGCGCGGGAAATCCAGGCCGCCACCGGCATCGATATCGGTGGGCAGTTCCTGGACGCGCTCCGGGCGACCAGCCACAGCACATGAGGACACCGATCAAACCGGATCGACATGGCCAGAGGGAGGTTGAACGATTCATGAACACTCAATCGACAAACCGGCAGCGCCGTCGCTGGCTGGGCATGATGGCCGCGGCCCCGCTGCTGCCTTTGCTCGGCTGCGCCCGCGAGCCGACGACATTCATCGAGGAAGGATTCACGGTGTTCAATGCACCGGTCCTGTTCAGGTTCGCGAACACCGACCCCGGCGCCGCCAGCGCCCTGCTGGCCGACGCCGAGTCCTACATGCAGCCGTTCTACCAAAGCATTCATCCCTGGAAGGACAGCGACCTGACCCGCCTGAACGCCCGGCTGAAGGCGGGCGAGACCGTCAGGGTGAGTGACACCCTGCTCGACCTGATCCGAGAAGGCAGTCGCCTGAGCGCAATGACGGACGGCGTTTTCGACCCGGCGGCGGCCGAACTCTTTGCCAAGTGGGGCTTTCACTCGGACCACCCGAACCGTGATCGCAGCCCGCCGCCCGAGTCCTGGCTGGAGGCCTGGCGGGCCGACGTGCCCCGCATGGACGACCTGGTGATCGAAGGCGACCGGGTGCGCAGCACCAATCCCCGGGTTCAACTGGACTTCAACGCGATGGCCGAGGGCATCGCCGCCCGTTACCTGCTTGCCCGGGCCACGGCTCTGGGCATCAACAACATGCTGTTCGACCCGGGCGGCGACCTGGGCGTGCTGGGGCGCGCCGGTGACCGTCCCTGGTCCCTGGGCATCCGCGACCCGTTCGGCAGTCATGGCCAGACCATCGCGGGCATCGACCTGGAAGGAAACTGGGGCCTGTTCAGCTCCGGCACCTATGAAAAGCGTTTCCGAATCGACGGACAGGACTACAGCCATCTGCTTGATCCAACCAGCGGCTGGCCGGCCCGCGAGATCGTCGGCAGCACCGTCCTGCATGCCGACCCCGTGGCCGCGGACGCCGCGGCCACGGCCCTGACCATTATCGGGCCCGAGGGCGCCACCCGGGTCGCGCAACGGCTGGGACTGGCCGGCTTCGCCATGGTTGACGTCAAGCGCCATCTGTACCTGAGCGCCAGCTGGGCCGACCGGCTGACGCTGGTTGACAGGAACCTGTCGGTCACCGTGCTGACGTCATGAACCCGCGCCCCGGGACCAACCGGTGGCTGGGCACCCATCGCAGCCTGTTGCCGGCGCTCGGAATTGCCCTGGCGCTGCATCTGGGGCTGCTCGCGCTGAATTCCGAGGCGCCACCCCGCCCCGAAGCCGGCCCCACAATCGAAATGGTGCTTTCCGGGCCGCAAAGCCAGGGGGACCTGCTGGCCACGGGCCCCGATGCCGACCCGGACCTGCCCCCGGCCCCGGCGCCCATCGAGCAGCCGCAATCGCGGCCCGAGCCGGAGCCTGAGCCCGAACCTGAGCCCGAACCTGAGCCCGAACCGGAGCCCGAGTCGGAGCCCGAGCCGAAACCCGAGCCGAAACCCGAGCCGGAGCCGGAACCCGAGCCGGAGCCGGAACCCGAGCCGGAGCCGGA